>JALONY010000023.1 GCA_025454715.1 Anaerolineae bacterium | reverse complement strand
ATGCCCGACTCGGCCACCTCGTGAATGGCCTCTTTCAGCGTCTCTTGCCAAACCTCGGCAGGCGGCGGGTTTAAATCGAAGTCGTAGACCTCGAACCCGTCGCGTGTCAGGTCATCGTGCAGGGCGGCGGCAAACGCGGCATCGGGGCGCGTGTGCGACAAGAAAATGCGGAAGCCGATCGAGAGCTTCTTGACGCAGTGGCGTAGCTCGGCATCCAATTCCATGTCGATGCGCGTGGTCTCGGCGCGGCTGACGAAGCGCTGGGCGTCGAGGGTGTAGATGACCTTGCCGTACTGCTTGGCACGCTCAATCTCGAACTGAACCCACAGCGAATTGTGCGCGTTCTCGGTCTCGATCAGGACGAGCCATGTGTGCATCCTGATTTCGGCGTCGAGGAAGGCCTCGATTTCGGGGTCGTCCATTTGTTGCAGCCAGCCGAAAAAGCCGACGAAGTGGCTGCGGTCTTCCAGCAGGTTGCGAACCGCTCTGGCGATGGTCATGTCTTTGGAGCTGTGCGAGATGAAGATCGACGGCTTCTTATTGGACAGCCCCATATAACCCCCTAATGGACGAGTGAACCACGAACCTGACAATGTAACATCCCGCCCCCGCGTCGCAACGTGAGGGCGGGGTGTTGCTTATTCGTCGAGTGCCACCGGGATATCGAGGCGCAACCATGTGCGCCCGATGCGGAACAGCGCGCCCGGGCGCAAGCTGACCTTGCCGGCGATGGGCTCGGTGTGCTTCTCGATGAAGGTGCCGTTGCGGCTGCCGGTGTCTTCCAGCGTGAAGCTCATGACGTAGGGCATATCGTCGATGTCGCTGGACGAGGCCGGTTGCAAGGCGCACGTCAGGCGGGCGTGGTTGCGCGAGACTTGGCTGTCGAACGGCAGGTGGATGTCGCTGCCCTCGCGCCGCCCGATGGTCAGGGTGCGCTCCTCGCCCCGCCCGGGCTGGGTGAACGGCAATGAAATGCCGTCGTTGGGGCCGCTCATGAAGGTGATGGAAATCTCACGACGGGTGGTTCGTCTGGGGGTTCTAAAGTTCATTGAGCCTGTCCTTGCTGGCCTGATGCCGCGAATCCGCTTTCAACGCGCTTTGGTAGCGCGCTCTGGCGCCGTCCGTATCGCCTAGTTTGAGCAGTGCCTCGCCATAGTTGTACCAAAACCACGGGTCATCGGGCGCGTAGTGGGTGGCGTTTTGGTAGCACTGCACGGCCTCGGCGTAACGCTCTAGCGCGTATAGGCTCATGCCTTTGCCATTCCATGCCCACGCATAGCGTGCGTCGATGCCGAGGGCGCGCTCGTAGCTGGCCAAGGCGTCGGCATAGCGGTGCAGGCGGCGCAAGACCTGCCCTTGTCGCGCCCAGACCACGGGGCTATCGGGCGAGAGCTCGGTGAGGGTAAAGGCGACGTTGAGCGCCTCTTGGGCTTGGCGCATGTCGAGCAGGAGGTCAATCTGGTTGATGCGATACCAGATGTTGTTGGGGTCTTCGCGCACGGCGCGCTGATAGCTGGCCAGCGCTTCCTCGCGGCGGCGTAGCTCGCGCAGGGTCAGGGCGCGCCCGTTCCACGCCCACGCATAATTGGGGTTGACCGAGATGGCCTTGTCGAACGCGCCCAAAGCCTCTTCTTGGCGGTTGAGCTTGCGGAGGGCTTGGCCGCGTTTCGCCCAGCTCTCGGCATGGTCGGGGCGGCGCTTGATGGCTTGGTCGAGCGACTCGAGGGCGTCATGCGGGCGGTTGACGGCCAGCAGTTCCTCGGCGCGGTTGTACCACAGCCACGGGTCTTCGGCGTTGAGCGCCAAGGCCTTGTCGAAACTGTGCAGCGCGTCGGCGTGGCGGTTCATCTCGCCCAACGTCAGGCCGTGCCCGCCCCACGCCCATGCGTCGTTGGGGTCGAGGTCGATGGCGCGCTGATAGGCCACCAGCGCCTCGTCGAGGCGGCGCATCCGGCGCAAGGCTTGGCCGTACTTGCCCCACAATTGGCCGTTTTCCGGCTCGCGTTGGAGGGCTTGCTCCAACAGCTCGCACGCGGTCTGGTTCTTCCCGATGTGCGCCAGCAGGTCGGTTTGTTTGTAGGTATAAAACGGGTCATCGCTCAGCTCGACGGCACGGCGGTAGGCGTCGAGGGCATCGACGTGGCGACCGAGTGCCTCGTAGGTGCCGCCCAGCTCGCTCCACGCCCATGGTTGCTGGGCGGCCAATTGCGCGGCGCGTTGGCACGCTTGCAGTGCCTCGTCGAGTTGGCCGTTGTGCCGGTAGGCCTTGCCCAAGCGCGCCCAACAGCGCGCATTTTCCGGCTCGATGCTCAGGGCACGGGTGAGCGGTGCAATCGCGTCTTGATAGTGCTCCATCATCACCAACACGTTGCCTTGGTTGTACCAATGCCACACGTCGTTGGGGATTTGGTCGGCGGCGCGGCGATAATAGCCGAGGGCGTCCTCATAACGCCCCATCTGCTCCAGCACGATGCCGCACCCGTTGAGCGCCCATGTCAGGTTGGGGTCGAGGGTCAGGGCGCGGTCATAAGCGCCCAGCGCCTCCTCATAGCGCTTGAGGTAGCGCAACACCTGCCCGAGCTTCGCCCAGCTCAGCGGGTGCTTGGGCTCGACGCGAGTGGCCTCCAAAGCAGGCTCCAGCGCGTCTTGGACTTGGCCGAGGTCTACGTACATCTCGGTCAGGCTGTACCAGTGCATGACCGAGCGCGGCTGATAGCGGGCGGCGCGCCGGAAGCTACTGAGCGCGTCGCGGGTGCGCCCGACCAGCTTGTAGGACAAGCCCAAGCCGTTGTGCGCCCACGCATAGGTCGGCTCCAGCCGGATGGCCTCTTCGTAGGCGGTGATGGCCTCGGCGGGGCGGTTCATCTGGCGCAGCACCTGCCCGAGTTTCGCCCAGCTATGGGCGTGGGCGGGGTCGAGCGTCAGGGCGTGGCGCAGGGTGTCGTGCGCGTCCGAGAGGTGCTCTAGAGCGGTCAGGGCGCTGGAGAGGTTGTACCAATACCACACGTCGTTGGGGTGGATGTCGGTGGCGGTCTGGAAGCAGGTCAGGGCTTCTTCAAAGCGCTCCAACCGCTCGAGGATGACGCCTTTACCGTTCCATGCCCACGCATAGCGCGGCTGATAAATCAGGGCTTTGTCGTAGCACGCCAACGCCTCGGTATAGCGCTCCAACAAGCGCAAGGTGCGCCCCTTGCGCGCCCATGCCCAGCTCAGGTCGGGTTGTTGGTCGATGGCTTGGTCGTAGGCCGAGAGCGCCTCTTCGTAGCGCCCCAGCTCGGTCAACGAATAGCCCTTGTCCATCAGCTCACGCGCCAGCAAGGGCGCGCCTTCCGGCTCTGGGGCGGGTGCCGCCCCGACCAAATCGGTGTATAGGCCGGTGAGGGCGTCCAGCACCTCGCCCCACGATTGCGGGCGTTGGGCGGGGTCTTTGGCGAGGCACGACAAGACGAAGGCTTGGAGTACGGCGGGCACTTGCGCCACCGCCCCCTCGCGAAAGACCGGCGGGTGGGTGAGGTGTGCCACGCGCAGGTCTTGCTTGCTCTTGAACGGAAATGGGGTGCTGTAGGTCAGGGTCTCGTACAGCACGCAACCGAAGGCGTAGATGTCGGCGCGCTGGTCGATGCGCGGGTCGCTGCGCCATTGCTCCGGCGACATGTAGGCATAGGTGCCGACCACCGCCTCGGCGCGGGTCAGGCGGTCGGCGGGGTGGATTTCGGGGTCTGCCCCCTCGACCACCGGTGCCTCGCCGGTGATGGTCAGGTCTTGAATCACCGAATAGACCAAGCCGAAGTCGGTGACTTTGGCCGTGCCGTCATGCGTGACGAGGATATTGGCCGGTTTCAGGTCGCGGTGGACGAGGCCGGGCACGCGCTGGGTGGCGTGGCGCATCCCACGGGCGATGTGCAACGCGAAATCGAGGGCGGTGCGTAAGTCGAGGCGGCGGTGCTTAATCCAGCTCGACAGGTCGGGGCCGATGTTTTCGGGGCCGCTGACGTGCTCCAACACGATGTGTGGCCGCCCGTCGATTTGGCGGACGAGGCGGGCTTGCACGATGTTGGGGTGCTTCTCGACCCGTATCCACGTGTGCGCCTCGTTGTCGAAGCGGGTGATGGCGCGGCTGTTGTTCCAGTAGCGGCTTTGGAAGGTCTTGACCGCGGCGGGCTCGCCGCGCTCGTGGTCGTAACACAGATAGACCACCCCCATGCCGCCATAGCGCACGCTCCGCACGTCGTAGATGCCGTCGATGTGCTCGCCCACCGCGAACTCACGCCCGACCGATGAGGCCGACACGACCGGCAACGATTGGGTCTCTAGCACCGAGGCCAGCGCGGGCGAGACCGAGGTGCCGCCCAGCTCGGCGGCGCGGGTCTCGGCGGTCGGGCGCTTGCCGGAGTGTGAGCCGTCTTGCGATACCAAGCCGTCCACGCTCAGGTCGATGCGTGACAAGTCCTCGACCGTGGCGGCATGGATGGCTTGGTTGAGTTGCTCGCGCTGGTGGCGCTTGTCGGCGGCGGTCAGCCGCTCGCGGTAGACGCTCAGCAAGCGGTCAACCGCCGTCAGGTCGAGGCTGTGGGCGGCGTGGGGGCCGTCCAGCTCGGCAATCGCCCAGAGCGCGACCGCGATATTGCGGCGGCTGGCGTACTGGGCGGCCATGGTGGTCAGCCAATCGACGAAGTTGGCCGCGGCGACCTCGGCGGTCTGGCGGTCGAGGTCGGACTTGGCGGTGTGCTGTGCCTTGCGATAGGCCGTCAGGGTCTTTTCGGCGTAGCTGGCCGAGAGGTGCACATCGCTGGCGTTGAAGGTATGCGCGGCGCACACATCACCCAGTGCGAAGAAATCGTTGATGTGGCGCCGACGCAGGGCAATCCGCCCGAGTTCGCGCACGGTGGGCAGTGGGTCGTGGACGAACACATCGCGCTCGTCGCCGGCATAGGGGTGGTCTAGTTGCTCGGCCAGCTCAGGGCCGATGGGAAGCGGCGGGCGACCGGACTGCGGGGGTTGCATGGGGGTAGTCCTTCTAACGGTACACAAACAGATGGATAGGATGGGTCACTGTTGGATGAGCAGGGCAGTGGGCAGGGGTCAGACGCGCAAAATCAGGCGTTGGATCAGGCTGATGGCGACCATCACGATAATCGGGCTGAAATCGAACCCGCTCATGGGGGGGATGGCGCGGCGCACCGGCGCCAAGACCGGCTCGGTCGCATCGTACAAGAAGCGCACGATCGGGTTGCGCGGGTCGAGGTTGGGCAGCCACGACATCAGGATGCGCGCCAACATGATGAAGCTGTAAATCGAGAGGGCGAAGCTGAGCAAGCTGAAAATGAACATGGTTGTAGGTCTCCTGTTGAGTAGGGTCTGAGATGGATACGAGTCGATGGCCTAGGCCGGTTGCGCGAACAAGGCACGCCCGACGCGCACGAGGGTCGCGCCTTCCTCGACCGCGACCGGGTAATCGTCGGTCATGCCCATGCTCAGGTCGGGCAGGGCGAGGCCGAGCGCATCTTGCAAATGGTCACGCAGCAGGCGCAACGACCGAAAAACTGGGCGCGCCTGCTGCATGTCGGGCACGATGGGCGCCATCGTCATCAGGCCGCGCAACGCGAGGTGCGGCAACGCCGCTGCACCGCGCAATTGCTCGGTGATGCGCGCCAAGACCGCCGCGTCGTGCTCCCATCCGGCGGCGTCGAAGCCGGACTTGCTGGCCTCGCCACTGACGTTGACCTGTGCCAAGACCGCCATCGGTTGCCCGCCGCGCTCGGCCAATTGACGGCTGAAGCGCTCGGCCAAGGGCAGGTCGTCGAGGCTGTGCACCAGCCCGAAACGGCGCGCCCCCTCGTAGCTCAGCACATCGCGCACCTTGCGGCTTTGGATGGTGCCAATCAGGTGCCACGTCAGCGGGGCGTCGGCTTGCTGGCTGACCTCGACGATTTTGGGATTGGCCTCTTCCACGCGGTTCTCGGCAAAATGGCGCAACCCCGCGTGGGCGGCCTCGACGATGCGCGCCACCGGTTGTTGCTTGCACACGGCCACCAGCGTGACGGACTCCCGCGGGCGGTCGGCGCGGTCACAGGCGCGTTGGAGGGTGGCTTCGACGTGGGCGAGGTTGTCGGCAATCATGGTGAGGGCTTCGGGTTGGCTCGGCGATGGGGGTGATTATGGCACGCCGCCCCAACCCTAGCAAGCCCTCTGGCTGTCCCCAGTCCGAGGGGGTATCGTGCCATAAAGCCGTTAGGCGTGGTACTATATCGTAAGACTTGTTTCACCCCATCGGTGTGCTGCCATGACCACTCCAACGCTTCGCGACCGTTTTATCGACTTGATTGACGACGTAGACGCCTTCAAGCGCGTGCTACAAGAGGCGTTTCACGATTGGCACGGCTCGTTCGACGTGTTGATGGAAGAGACCAACACCTACTTGTTCGAGGCCAAGCACAGCAGTGCCCATTTTTGCCCGTTCTGCGCCAAGCTCCGCAGCACCCCCGAGGGGGAGCGCCGCTGCAAGGCGTTCGACGAGATGGTGCATCGCAAGCTGAAAGACGGCACCTACCACGGTGAGTTTTACATCTGCCATGCGGGGCTGGCCGATACCGCCGTCCCGATCGTGGTGGATGGGGTGTTGGTGGCTACGATCCTGTTCGGGCAAGTCTTGATTGAAGAAGACGAGGCTCAGTCACACTTCGCGGTGCGGGCGCAAGCCCTCGACGACGACATCGGCTTTGCTGGGGCGCTGCACGAGGTGGCCGAGCAGGTGTATATCGCCAAGCTGGGCGCAGACCGCCTGAAACTGCGCGACCGGCTGCACCGCGAGGGCAGGCACCTCAAGGCGGCTGAAATCGTGCGGCTGGCCAGCGAGCAGGTCAATGACGTGCAACTGAGCTGGGAAGATTTCTGGGTGCATACGGCGCGCCTGATGGAGCGGATGCGCCGCCTGATTGGGGCGGCGTGCGGCATGGTGCTGGTGCCCGGGCAGGGGGATTATAGCGGGGAGTACGTGGTGAGCTGCTTGTGCGGCTTGCCCGTCGAGCCGTTTTATGGGCGCCGCTATGCCTTGCCGACCAGCCTGATGGACGACCTCAAGACCGCCGCGGGCGTGGTGGTCAAAATCGACGACCAGCCCGGGCTGATTCGCCAGAGCATCTTGCAAGACGCGCCCGAGGTCGGCACGCGCATCGACAAGGTGTTCATGGTCAAGCTCGATTTGCGCTACATGGGCGAGGGCTTGCTGGTGTACTTCATCAACAACGAGGAAGACGTAGCGCACGGCAGCCTGAAGATTGACAACGGCGACAGCATCGAGCGCACCACACTGGCGCAATTCGCCTCGGTGATTGCCTTGGCGTTCAGCAACCGCCGCATCCATGAGCGCTCCAAGCGCATCAAGAACGAGCGGCGCGAGTGGATGGAGAAAATCAGCCACCAAATCGTGCAGTCGGTCGGGTCGGTGCGGATGACCGCGCACGGCATCACCGAGTGGGCGACCCACTTGGGCGAAATCAACGCGCACGCCTTCAGCGGGTGGCCGTCGGACGACATGAAATTTTTCTTCGACCGGATGGAAGAGGTGTTTTACACCAGCAACAACGCCTTGCGCGTGGCGCAAAACCTGAAGCGGTCGGTGTTCAACCCCAAAGACGAGCAGATGGAATGGGAGTGGGAGGTCGAGGCCGACGTGCCCGGCCTGATGATCCAAATCGCCCGCGACTTTCAGGCCTCGGCCAAGGCGCACGGCCTGCGCCGCCTGCACGTCGAGACGACCGGCCTCGCCCAGCTCAACGAGCGGGTGCGGCTGGTGGTGACCGAGGAACTCTTCAGGCAGTCGGTGGCCAATATCCTCGAAAACGCGGTGAAATACTCGCATCGCGGTGGCGAAATCGTGATTAACGGGCGCATCGGTGGCGGGATGGCCGTGATTGACGTGACCAACGAGGGCATTCAGCTCCACCCCGACGAAATCGAGAAGGTGTTCGAGTATGGGTATCGTTCGCCGCGTGCCATCAAGCTGAATGCGCCCGGCACCGGCATCGGCTTGCGCGTGGCGCGTGAAATCGTGGAGTTTCACGGCGGGACGATCAGCGCCCTGCCGTCGGTGCGCGCCGAGCGCTTGTTGGATGGCAAGGCCACATGGCTGACCACCTTCACCATCCGCCTGCCGTTGCTGGCGCAGCGCACCCCCTAACGTGATTGACCCCCTACCCAAGGAGCAGCGTGAGATGCTGAAAGCAAACCCGCGCATACTGTTACTGGATGACGAACCCGACAAGGCACATTTGTTGATGCCGTGGCTCAAGACCAGCGGAATCGAGGTTGAGTACGAATCGACCGCCCACGGCGTCATCGAGCGACTACGCAACCCCAACGAGAAGTTTGACGTGCTGGTGCTGGACATGATGATGCCCGGTAGCCACGGCGAAGACCCCAACAGCTACGACGAGCCCGACCCCGTCGAGAGCGGTAAACGCCTGCATCGCATCATCCGCGCCGACCTGAAACTGCGCGATATCCCGATCATCTTTTTGTCGGTGGTGCGCGATACCACCATCCGCGACGCCATCCGCCAAGAAGAGGCCAAGCACACCACCCCCAATGCCCGAGAACGGCTCTTCTTCGTCTCCAAGCCGGTCTTGGCCTCCGCCCTGATTGACCGCATCCGCAAGGTATTTCGCTCATGACCGACACCACCCCCACCCTGAAAACCGCACGCCCGAGCCGCTTCTGGCGCTTCGCCACCTTGGTGACGCTGGCGGCTTATATCGTGTTCTTGCTGGCCTTCTTGGCGCTAGAGGTCGTCTCGATGCTGCAACGCGGCACGCCCGACCTGACGCTCAACGCCGAGGAGGCCGCAGAGCTGGCGGTGGCGCAAGCCGACCGCATTCTCGGGCTGCTGGAGGTGGTGTTGGGGGTGGTGGGGTTGTTGTTGCCGCTGGGCTTGACGGTGGTGGTCTATATCTACAACCAGAGCCGCGCCACCATCAAAGAAAACGAGCAGACCATCGAGGCGCTCAGCCGCGAGGCGCGCCAAGCCCGCGCCGACGCCGATATGTCTAAGGCACAGGTGACGGCGTTGCAAGCCGAGGTCAAGGCGGCGCTGGACAACCTGAACGCGCAGATGACCAAATCGTCCGACACCATCGCGGCGCTGGGTTTCGATGCGGATCGGCGCGCTGAAATCCTCACCAACAGCATCGACCAGCAACGGCGCGAGGCCGAGCAACGCGACCTCGAGCGCGAGGCGCAGATGGACAGGCAACAGCAGGATTTCGAGGAAAAAATCAGCTTGCAGGTGCTACAACTTCAACAGCTCCAGCAGCAGGTCAGCGTGCTCGATTTGATTTTGGACATCCGCAGCTACGAAGTCGGCCTGTTGAGCGATACTTACGAAGATGTGCAATTGTCGCTGAACGCGCTCATCCAATACACCTATCTGGACGAAGAGGAAGACGACGGGCGCCAGAACACCCGCCGCCGCGAGGCCGTCCACGCGCTGGGCACGTTCAGCTACTCGTCTATCAGTGACTCCGACTGGCTCAATGCGCTCAAATTGCGCGCCATCCAGCACCTAGAGCTCATCGCCTTGGACGATATGACCCCGCAGGTGCGCTACGAGGCGCGCCGCGTGTTGCGCGAGCTGAATGGTGAGGGGAGCGGCACCACCAAACCCACCCCACCTGCCAAGACCTCGACCGGGCGTGGGCGTCCGCGCAAATCGCCACACCTGCCCGACCAGCCCACCCAAGCCGATGATTAGGGCGTGCCGCTGACCACCTGAGCGCTGCCCGACGATGCCAGCACGACCATCTGGCCGAACAACGGTATTGCGATGACCTGCCCACGCTCGAAGCCGAGGGCGGCGACGGTGGTGCCGGTCTCGGTGCTGGTCGCCCAGCCCAGCCCAGCCCGCACGGTCGGGGTGGTGCGCCAGACCTTGCCGAACCCGCGAATCGGCTCGAACAAGCCCGCTGGGGGCGTTTCGTTGCCCGATTGCGGGTCGATGCCCTCGGTAAAGGTGTCGGCATATTGCGCCCAGCGCCCGCTGCCGGTATCGACGACGTAAATGGTCGGGGGCAAGCTGGCGACGTAAATCATCAGGCCGCGCTCGAAGCGTTGGACGGCTGCGCCATAGCTCAGGCTCGCCCCTATCGGGCAACCGACCAGCGTGGCGATATTGGGGTTTTGCGACATGGCCACCCCAAACCCGTCGGCGGGGGGCAGGCACAAGGTTGCCGGTGGCGCAAAGCCGGTTGGGGTGACGGTCAGCAAACGAAAATCGGGGGTGACCACGGTCGCCTCTAGCGCGAGGCGCGCTAACGCCAGCAACGGCCCGTCGATTTCGGTCGGCAGGGGGGTGGCGGTGGGGGTGCGCGTCGGGGTGTCGGTGATGGTCAGGCTGGCGGTGACGGTGGCCGTGGCCGACTGCGCCGGTGTGGCGGTCGGGCTGGGGCTGGCGGTCGCTGGCGCGGGGGGCGTCGCGGTCGGCAGGTCGGGGGCTTGGGCGACCGGCGTCAGCGGGGTCTCGGCAGGTGGGGGAGCGGTTTGCTCCGGCGTGGCGCTGGGCAACACCAACAAGGTCGGCAAACTGGCCTCGGGCGGGGTGGTTTGTGGCGCACAGGCCGCCAGCATCGACAGGAGCAGTAGCGCGCTCCAGCGCTTAAGCTTGCCCATAGCGCCGCCCTCCGAATTCGTTGACCAATTCATCATCCATCTGGTCGGCAAAACCGGCCACGGTGGTAATCATCGCGTGCATCTCGGCCTCGTCGAGGCCGGTGGTCGGGCGCTCGTCCAGCAGGTACACCGCGTCACGGTAGACGGCAAAGGCCGCCCCGACCATCTGAAAATTGAGCTCCAGCAAGCGACGGTACAGGTGCAGCAGGCGGTCGTGGGGCAGGTGCATCACCGGCGCGCTAATCTGGAAGAAGCGCTGGTCACCCTCGGCAATCAGGCGGATTTCGACCAAGGCCGACCCGCGCTGAAATTGCCACGCATAGGGGATGCCCATCAAGCGCGAGGCGGTTATATCGAGGCCGAGCTTGCCCAACAAGGCCTCGACCCGCACCGCCAGAGTCGGCAGGTCGTCGTCGGGCTGCATCGGGGGCGGTTGGAGCGGGGGTGGGATGAAGGCCATGCGCGGGGCGTCCTGTGCTGAGGAGGGCATCTGCTGGCGTTTAGTATACCGGTTGCGCGCCCTGCCCGCCGAGGGGTACATTAGGGGTATCCGTATGACGTTCTTCGGCCACACTTTTTTAGGATACCGCTCATGATTCAAACCGGCACCACCCAAACCCCCGACGGCCTGACCCTGCACACCTTCTCGGCCTTGCCCAGCGGCGCGCCCAAAGCCGTCGTCTACCTCGTCCACGGCATCGGCGAGCATACCGGGCGCTACGTGCACGTCATCGAAGCGCTGACCGCGCACGGTTACGCCGTCTATGGCCACGACCACCGCCACCACGGGCGCAGCACCGGCGAGCCGCGAGTCGGGTTCAAGTCGTTCGACGGCACGGTCGAAGACCTGAAACGCCAAGCCGAGGCCGCCAAAGCCAAGCACGCCGGCCTGAAATTGTTCATTTATGGCCACAGCATGGGGTCGTTGATTAGCACCCTGACCGTGATTCGCTACCCGTCATTGGCCGATGGGTTCGTCTCGAGCGGCTCCCCGCTGGGCGTGGATGCCAGCATCCCCGCGCCGTTGCGCCCGTTGATCGTGTTGTTGTCCAAAGTGCTGCCCAACGTCGCGATTGCGCCCATCGACAATACCAAGCTCAGCCGTGACCCGAAGGTGCAGGCCGACTACGACAGCGACCCGCTCAACGTGCGTAAGCCGACCACGCTGCACGTGGCTGGGTTGTTCGGCGCGGCCTTGCCGTATGCCCGCGCCAACCTCGGCACGGTGCGCCTGCCGTTGTTGGTGTTGCACGGCGATGAAGACACCCTCACGCCGTTGGTCGGTAGCCAGACCTTGCACGGCGGCGCGGCCTCGCCCGACAAGACCCTGAAGGTCTATCCCAAGCTACGCCACGAATTGCACAACGAGCCGGAGCAGGGCGAGGTCTTGGCCGACATCACGGCATGGTTGGACGCGCACCGGTAATTAAGGCGCGTGTCACTCGTCGATCGGCGCAAAGACCTCCCACGCGCCTTCGAGGGCGGCCTCGGCCACGCCGTAATAGACCCGCGTTGCGCCGTCCGGCATCTGCTGGGCGAGGTCGCAACGCGGCTCGCCTTTGGTGGTGTAGCGCCGAATCAGCCCAATGGTGCCGCGCCAATCGACCGACTCGGGATTGAACGCCTCGTCCTCGGCGGTCTTGATGGCGTAGAGCCACAACAGACGCGATGAGCCGCGGGTGACGTTTTGCACCACGTTGCCGTTGCGGAGGTCGTGCATGGCGTAATAGCGCGTGCCGTCGCGCTCCTCCACATTGACCAGCTCGACACCGGAGCGCGGCGGCTCGATGGGTTGTGGGCTGGGCGCAGAGGAGGGTTGCGAGGCTGGGGCGGTAGGTTGTGCGCTGGGCATGACCGCCGCCACCGGCTCGGATAGGGTGGCGGTGCTGTCGGGTTGGTCGGCCTTGAGCGCCAAGCCTTGCCGCACCAACGTCACGATTTCGTCACGCACGGCGAGGTTGGTGGTGTCCTCGTCGCGCAGGTAAATCATGCTTTGGTCGATGGCGTAAGGGCGGTCTGCCCCGAACGGGACTTGTAGGCGCAAGACCGTCTTGCCTTGCGTTTCGGGCGCATCCATCTCGACCGTGAAATCGGACGGGGTGATGGCGCGCCGAATCTCGCGCTCCAGCAACTCCATGACCTGCTTGGGGTTCTCGACGCCCAGCGGCTTTTGCTTTTTGTCGGCACTGACCCCGATGTAGAGCGTGCCGCCGTTGGTGTTGAGGAAGGCGCACACGTCCATCACGATGCGGCGGAGGGTGTCGTCTTTGCGGTCGAAGGCGGGGTGAAACGCCGTGACCACGCTGGCGCCGGTCTCGCGGGCTTGCTGCACGTAATCTTGGGCTTTGGTGTTGGGCTGATAGGGGCGGGTGCGGGTCATATCGGCACCCTGAAACAGCTCCAGCAACGCCTCGAACGAGCGCTCGGGTAAGGCAAATTCGGTGATGCGCTCCCCGACGCCCGGGTTGACCGTGCCGCGCTTATCGCGCAGGCTGTCGAGGCGGTGGGCGTCGCTGCCCTGAATGCAGCGCATCCGGCGCGGGTATTCGGGCTTACTGCCGTCGAAGAAGCGGGCGGTACTGCGCTTGTCGTTGCGCGTCAGGTCGGTGACCTCGAGGGCGTGCAAATGGCGGTCTTGGGTATAGGCGATGCGGGTTTGGCCGCCGAACTCGACCCCGAACATGGCCACCCCGTGCGCGCTGTTGGCGTGCGCGGCGATGCACAAGCCACCGGCCTCGTAAATGGCGCGGTAGGCCGTCAGCACGTCGGACGACGCCCCGACCTCACTGCTGCCCGCGTCCAGCGCGTGCGAGGGCACGTTGAGGCTGAGCAACAGGTGCTCCAACACCCGAATCGGGGTGCTGGGCGAGAAGATGCCGAGGATGTGAAACCCGAAGGTGGCGGTGAACTCGAACCCGGGCAACACCAGCAATTTGTCCAGCAGGCGGCGGTATTCGTTGAGCAAGCGCAACTCGTCGGGGGTGGCGCGGTTGCTGGTCTGCAAAAAGCTCAGCCGGTCGATGTCGCGCAGCATCCCAGCGTAGCCGTTGACCGTGTTGTGGTCGGTCAGCGCGAGGATGTCGAGCCCTTGCGCCTCGGCACGGCGCAAGATGTCGATGATGCCCACGCCGGTCTCTTGATAATCGGACGAGGCGGGGGTGTGCAGGTGGAGGTCTGCACGGTACCACGTGTTGCGGTTGGGTTTGCGCTTCACAACGGCTGTCACCCTTGGATCAGACGGCGCATCAACGCGGTCAGCTCGCTGGTATCGTAGGGCTTGAGCACGAAGCCGGTGCCACCCGCGGCCATCACCTCCGGCTCGACATAGCGACCCGACAACACCACCATCGGCGTATCGGGGAAGCCGTGGTCGGCGCGCAAGATTTTAATCAACTCGGTTCCGTCCATGTCGGGCAGGTGATAATCGAGCAGGAACAGGTCGGGGCGGTGGGCGTTGGCCACGCGGACGGCATCGCTGGCGCGAGAGGCGGTATCGACGGTAAAGCCGTCGAGTTCGAGCAGGGTCTTGAGCAGCTTGGTCATTGCGACATCGTCATCGATGACGAGGATGTGAGCCATGGCTGGGGTTCTCGCTTTCGTAGGGCATGGATGTGGGGGTGCCGAGATGTAATACGCAGAAACACGCCGTTACGGTTTCTAGACAATCTCTAGTGTAGCCCGATTCGGCATAACCGTGCAACCATACCGCCGGATGTGCCGTGTGGCGTTATCCTGCCGTTCCTCATGCCGCGCCCGTGATTTCCCTCTTTGCGCGGCTCCGTTGGCGGGGGTATCCTGAACGGTATGATGTTCTGAAGACCACATAAAAGGACGTGTTGGCTCATGACGACGATACGACGAATTGCGATTTTGACCAGTGGGGGCGACGCGCCCGGCATGAACGCGGCGATACGCTCGGCGGCGCGCTCGGCGGTCAGCCACGGCTGGGAGGCCTATGGGGTGCGGCGCGGGTTCGCTGGCCTGATGGCGGGCGACTTCAAGGCGCTGGGGCCGCGGGACGTGGGCGGGGTGCTCCAGCAAGGCGGCACGTTCTTGGGCAGCGCCCGCGCCCCAGAGTTCAAGACCGCCGAGGGGCAACAAAAAGCGGTCGAGGCGCTGAGTGCCGCAGGCATCGACGCGGTGGTGGTGATTGGCGGCAACGGCAGCCAGACCGGCGCCCATGCCCTGAGCAAGCACGGCATTCCGGTGGCGGGCATCGCCAGCACCATCGACAACGACCTCGCGGGGTCGGACATCACCATCGGGGTCGATACCGCGCTCAACATCGCCCTAGAGGCCATCGACCGCCTGAAGGTGACGGCCAGCAGCCACCAACGCGCCTTCTTGGTCGAGGTGATGGGGCGCGATTGCGGCTATTTGGCGTTGATGGCCGGTATCGCGGGCGGTGCCGAGAGCATCTGCATCCCCGAAATCCCGACCACGCCGGAACAGGTGGCGGCTGAGCTGGACGACGCCTTCCAGCGCGGCAAGACCCACGGCCTCATTGTGGTGGCCGAGGGTGCCGCCCACGACGCCACCGCGTTGGCCGCCTATCTGGTGGAACACGGCAAGCACCGCCCGGGCTATGAGGTGCGTTCGTCCATCCTCGGGCACGTGCAGCGCGGCGGCATCCCGACCGCCTCCGACCGTATCTTGGGGGCGCGTTTGGCCGCCCACGCGGTCGATTGCCTCGCCCGTGGGCAGGTCAACGTGTTGGCGGGCATGGTGGCCAACCAAGTGACGGCTACCCCGCTGGCCGAGGTGGCGGGCAAGCACAAGCCCTTCCCGTCCGATTTGTTCGACCTTGCCAAGACGCTGGTGCGTTAGCATGATGGGTGGGTCGATATAACGGAGACCCCCACGCATGGGCATTCGCTTAGATTGGGAAGTCGAGACCAAAGCCGGTGGGCGCACCATCGCACAGGGCGAGGTGCGCCCACCGCGCCGCCCGAACATCCATTGGGGTGCTATCCTCATCCCGGTGGCCGTGTTGATGATGCTGGCCATCGGCGCGGCGGTGGTGGTTTGGCGGCTGAACGAGGCCAACCGCTTCATCGAGTCGCTGTTGCACGACACGATCGAAGCCGAGTTCGCCGCGTTGCGGTTCGGTGATCGGGCGGCGTTCGACGCGGTGCAGCGCAGCGCCACCGATGAGTGGCTGGCCTATCAAGGGCAAATTTTCGAGGCGTTTCAGGCCGGTAAGGCGTCCGGTAGGCTGGAGCTGACCGGCACGGTGCGCGTCATCGACATCGACGGCACCCGTGGGCGCGCCATCGTCGAATGGATTGACGACGGCACGCCTTACAGCCAAGCGTGGTTCTATTGGCGCTACGAGGACGGGTGGCGGCATGTCCCGCCCGATTACACGTTCTGGGGCGACTCGCGGGAATTGCGCGGGCAAAACGTCACGGTGCGCTACCGCACGGTCGATGCGGCCTTGGCCGAGCCGATGGGCTTGCGGGTCGAGGGCTGGATTGCCAGTGTGTGCGGCCCGATTTTGCAATGTGGCGATTTGCCACACATCACGTTGGAAATCTTGTCCGACCCGTATGCCGAGCTGGGCTGGGGGCGCGATGCCGAGGCGTGGACATTGCGCTTGTTGTCGCCTTACGTCAACGGTGCGCGCACCGATCAGCCGTTCAGCGGGGCGATTTTGGAATCGGCGGCCAATGCGGTGGCCGAGCGCTTGATTGGCGCGTCGCTCTCGACCCGTGAGCCGTTCGACCGCACCACCGACGCCGGATACCTGATTACCGCCACCCAGACGTGGCTGGTCGGGCAGTTCGTCGGCCTCGACACCGGATCGACGGTGATTCAAAGCCTCGCCGACACGGCAGGGCGCACGGCAGTCGGGGTGTTGCTGGGGGTGTTGACGCCGACCAGCACGCTGGAGGTGGTCTTGGCGGCGGTCGGGCAAACCGACATCACGCAGGCCAACCTGAACTGG
>JALONY010000380.1 GCA_025454715.1 Anaerolineae bacterium | reverse complement strand
GCGGGTGAACTGACCACCATCGTCATCTTCGGGGCTTCGGGCGACTTGACCGTCCGCAAGCTGGTGCCGGCCTTGTATAACCAGTTCGTGAAGGGGCGCTTGCCCAAGAAATTGCGCGTGATTGGCGTGTCACGCTCCGAATTGGGCGATGACGCCTTCCGCGATAAGATGCGCGAGGGCGTGGCCGAGTTTGCGGGCGATTTGCTGAGCGACGCGCAATGGGAGATGTTTGCGCCCCACCTGATGTACGTGGCGGCGGACGCGGCCTCGCACGACGGGATGGCCAAGCTCAAGGCGGCCTTGGACGCCTGCGAGGACGACATCGAGAACCGGCTGTATTACCTGTCGGTGGCACCGGCCTTGTACGCCCCCATCGTGCAGCAATTGGGCGCGCACGGCATGGCGGGCGAGGCGTCGGGCTGGCGGCGCTTGGTGGTCGAGAAGCCGTTCGGGGTCGATTTGCAGACCGCCCGTGCGCTGGACTCGCACATCCATCAGGTGTTTAGCGAGCGGCAGGTCTACCGCATTGACCACTACTTGGGCAAGGAAACCGCCCAAAACATCTTGTTCTTCCGCTTCGCCAACGCCATCTTCGAGCCGATTTGGAACCGCAACGCGATCGACAACGTGCAAATCACGGTGGCCGAAAAGGTCGATGTCGAGCACCGTGGGGCGTTTTATGACCGTGCGGGCGTGCTGCGCGACATGTTCCAGAACCACCTGTTGCAACTGCTGGCGTTGGTGGCGATGGAGCCGCCCAACGACTTCGAGGCCGATGCACTGCGTGACGAAAAGCTGAAGGTCTTGCGCGCCGTGCGCCCAATCCAGCCCGATTGCGCGGTGCGCGGGCAATATGCCAACTACACGCGGGCGGACGGGGTGGCGCACGACAGCCACACCCCGACCTATGCGGCGCTCAAGCTGTATATCGACAATTGGCGTTGGAAGGGCGTGCCGTTTTACTTGCGGAGCGGCAAGGCGTTGACCCGCAAGCAAAGCGAAATCGTGATCGAGTTTAAGCGCCCGCCACACACCCCGTTCAACATCGAGAGCGACGACGACCTGACGCCCAACTTGTTGTCGATTCGCATCCAGCCGGATGAGGGCATCCACTTGACAGTGCAGGCCAAAGAGCCGGACAGCATCCAGAAGCGCCGCCCAGTCGATATGACGTTTCACTACCGGTCGGAGTTTAACGGCGGCATCCCCGACAGCTACGAGCGCTTGTTGTTGGACGCCTTGAACGGCGATGCAGCGTTGTTCATCCGCAGTGATGAAATCGAGGCGGCATGGGGCATCATTGACCCGGTGTTGCGGCAATGGGACGGTGTGGGCGCGCCACCACTCGAAATTTACCCCCGCGGGAGCTGGGGGCCCGATGCCGCCGACGCGCTGTTGGCGCGCTCTGGGCGGGTGTGGCGCATCGGTGATTTGAACCGCTGAGCGCTACTGAGACCAAAAACGCGGCGCACCTCTGACAGGGTGCGCCGCGTTTCGTTTTGGGAGGTGGTGTCGCGGTTAGCGGCGGCGGGTGCGGGTACGCAGGCCGAAGATGGCGAAGGCAAACAAGACGCCACCCATCAGCAAGCACGAGCCGATGCCCTTGAGCATCAGGTCGCAGGCTGAAGGGCACGTAGGTGGCGGTCAGGAAGGTGAGCGGGAAGAACAAGAAGCTGGCGCCGCCGGTGGCCGCTGCCGAGCCGGTGAACAAGGCCATGCCGACGGTGAAACCGGCGAAGCTGACGCCGATGAAGACCGAGAACACCAAGACCGACAGCACGCCGACGATGCCGGTGTTGGGCTGCAAGCCCATCAGCAAGGCGAGGCCGATGATGAGGACGGTTTGGATGGCCAACAGCATGGCACCGGCAATCATCGGCCCGAGCACGATGGCGGCGCGGCTGACCGGCGTCAGCATCAGCTTATCGAAATAGCCACGCTCGATGTCGCGGACGATGCTTTGACCGGCGATGCTGGCACCCGACAGCGAGGAGCTGATGATGGTGAGGGGCACGATGAAGCCGAGATAGCTCTGGCCGGGCAAGAAGAAGTTGGCCGCGCCGCTCAGGGTCGAGCTGTTGACCAGCAAGAAGAAGATGCTGATGATGAGCGAGGGGACGATGGCGGCGGGGTCGCGGAAGTTGGTCACGAGGGTGCGCTTGGCCAACATCGCGGTTTGGCTGATGAACGGCATCGAGCGTTCGGCGGGGGCGGACTTGGCTTGCAGGTTGGTGCTCTGGGCGAGGGTTGCCATGGGGGGTCTCCTGTGCGGTGAAAATTAGGCGGGGGTGGCTTCGGTCTCGGCGGGGGCTTCGGCCTCTTCGAGGCTTTGGCCGGTGTATTGCAAGAACACGTCGTCGAGGGTCGGCTGGGTCAGGGTGAGCGAGACGGCCTCGATGGATTGGTCGGTTAGGCGGTTGACCACGGCGGGCACGACCTGCGCGGCATTTTGGCGATACAAGCGGACGATGCGGCGGTCTACTTGCGCCTTGTCGAACATGTCGGCCAAGAGGGTCTTGGCGCGCTCGGCGGTCTCGTTATCGCGCAGGGTGACGTTGACCGACTCGCGCCCCAAACCTGCCTTGAGCGCGGCGGGCTGGCCTTCGACGGCGACCTTGCCCTTGTTCATGATGGCGATGCGGTCGGCCAATTCGTCGGCTTCTTCCAGATATTGGGTGGTGAGGAAGATGGTCATGTCGTACTCACGGTTGAGGCGGCGCACCTCTGCCCAGATGTCGCGGCGGCTGGCCGGGTCGAGGCCGGTGGTCGGCTCGTCGAGGAACAAGATTTGCGGCTGGTGCACCAACGCCATCGCGAGGTCGAGGCGACGGCGCATCCCGCCCGAGTATTTGCCGACGCGGCGCTCGGTGAACTGGCTGAGGCCGACGATTTCGAGTAGGTCTTTGGCGCGTTGGGTGGCGTCACGCTTGGACAGGCCGAACAACTGCGCCTGAATGGTCAGCAGTTCCATCGACTTCATGATGGGGTCGAGGCCGATGTCTTGGAGGGCGACGCCCGCGATGCGGCGGACTTGGGCGGCCTGCAAGACGATGTCGTAACCGCCGACCGTGGCGTGCCCGTCGGTGGGCAGGCCGAGGGTGGTCAGCATGGTGACGGTGGTCGATTTTCCTGCGCCGTTGGGGCCGAGAAAGCCGTAAATTTCGCCGCTGGCGACCTTGAACGAGACGCCATCGACGGCGTTGAAGTCGCCGTAGCGCTTGATTAAGTTGTCTGCCACGATTTCGCGGTTGTTGCTCATGAGAAGTCCTCTTCTTCCGGGTAGTCCGAATAGTCGTCGTCGGGTGGGTTGGTTTGTTGTTCTGCGGTGTAGTAGCCGTGCGGTGGGGTATGCCCAAGGGCGTTGGCGAAGCGCTCATTGAGCAGGGTCAGCCCATGCAGCAGGGTGGTGCGCTCTTGGTCGTCCAACGGCGCGAGGATTTCGGTCAGGCGATCCTCGGTGAATTGGTCGATTTTGTCGAGCATGTGCCGCCCGTGTTCGGAAAGCCGAACGTAGACCACGCGGCGGTCGCGGGTGTCGCGCTCACGTTCGACCCAGCCGCGTGCCTCGAGGGTCGAGATGGTATTGCTCATGGTCGGGGCGCTGACCGACATGGCGCGTGCCATCTCGCTGAGGGTGTGTGGGCGGGTCGTGAGCATCCCGAGTAAGCCCATGTGCGATGGGATGACCTCGAGGCGCGTGGAGCGCAGTTCCGCGTTCATTACGCGCATGACGAACGGGATAATCTCGAGGGTACGGCGGGCGATTTCATGGGGGTCGGGCGGGCTGCTCATCAGATTGTTTAGCCGTGCTAATGGATTGACGCGCTAAAGGTTAGGACTTAATAGTAAGTAATGGATTAGATGGGTTTGAGTCGTCGGATAGAACGTTTACATCTCACACTCAGCGAACGCCCATTTGCTTGAATTGGGGCGGGGCTTGGGGGTAGAGTCTATGGGTGAGTTTTTTGGTTTTTCGGCCTTTTGGGAAGGATTTTT
Source organism: Anaerolineae bacterium (assembly GCA_025454715.1). Taxonomy (GTDB): domain Bacteria; phylum Chloroflexota; class Anaerolineae; order Aggregatilineales; family Phototrophicaceae; genus Flexicrinis. The sequence continues at coordinate 213 of JALONY010000380.1, read as the reverse complement.
GGGGATGACCGCACACTATGTCGGGGCGCTGGATCAGGGGACGACCAGCACGCGCTTCATTTTGTTCGACAAGGGCGGGCGCATCGTCGCCTCGCACCAATTGGAGCATCAGCAGATTTTCCCACAGGCGGGCTGGGTGGAGCACAACGCATTGGAGGTGTGGCAACGCACCCAAGAGGTGATTGCCGGTGCGCTGGGCAAAGCGGGCGCGAC
>JALONY010000022.1 GCA_025454715.1 Anaerolineae bacterium | reverse complement strand
GGGCAGGGGGGCTGCCCAAAACGCGATGCGTTGCGAGTCCGGCGACCAGCTCAGGCTACTGACCGATGTCCCGCCGAGGCGTTGGGCACCGTATTGGCCGGTCAGGTCGGTGGCCTGCACGATGGCTTTATCGGACGGGCGCGCCACGTACAGCTCGGCGGTCGGGTCGTCGGCGCTGAGCGGGCGGGCATAGGCCATCAGCGTGCCGTCGGGCGACCAGCGTGCCGCGGCGGCAAAGCGCGACTCGGGGCCGAGGTCGAGCATCGGGGCATCGGGGGCGCGGCGTAGCGCGGTATTGACGAGGCGACGGCTGAAGGCACCGGTCTCGGGGTCGTAGGTCAGGGTGAGCGCCCAGAACCCGCCGGGCTGCACGCTGATGGCACCCGCCGCGTCCAGCTCGTAGGGGTCTTGCCCCTCGCGGCGCAAAAATGCCCGCTGGGCGGGCGTCCAGACCAACAGCGTATCGTCCGACCAAAAGAACAAGTCGGAGGCCGCGTTAGAAATCACCCGTTCTTGCGTGCCGTCGAGGGCGCGGGTGTTGTAGGTGCGCTCGTCACCGTCCAAGTAGCTGATGGTGCGCGCATCGGGCGAGAGCTGGCAATTGGTGCCGCACGGTACCGCCCCCTCCAACGGGTAGCGCGAGTTGGCGCGCACATCGACCACCCACAACTGGCGGCGGTCGAAGGTGGTCAAAATCAGGCCACCGGGCGCGAACTCACGCGGGCGCGGCACGACCGCCGCGGCAGGGCAGACCTCGGTCACGGTGGATTGCGCCCCAGCGGGCACGGCCACCGCCAGCGTCAGCAACGCGGCCAGCGCGATGAACACACGACTCAACATGTCGGCTCGTCTCTCTTCAGCGGGCGCGGTCGTTCAGCCGATAGCCGAGGCCGCGCACGTTCACGATCAAATCGGGGTTTTGGCCAGCGGCCTTCAGCTTGCGCCGCAGGTTGGAGATGTGGGGGCGGATGACCTCGCGGGCTTCGGCCTCGTCCACTGCGTAGCTCCGCACCTCGCGCACCAGCTCGTGGCACGGCACCACCCGCCCCGAGTTGGTGCCCAGATACATCAACAAATCGAACTCGGTCGGGGTCAGGTCAACGGCGCGCTCACCGGTCGAAATCTGGTAGCTCCCGGGGAAGACCGTCAACGCCCCCAGCCTGACGGTGGCCGTCACCTGCGCCTCGGGCTCTGCCCAGCGCCCGCCCATGCCGCCGCCCGCGCCCGCCCCGACACCGGCCAAGGCCGCCTGCCCGACCTCGGCGCGCACCGCACCGTCACGGGTCAGCTCCTCGAGGTTGTGCTGGATGCTGTCCATCAGCAATTTGCGGCGACGTTGGGTGCGGAAGCTGGCGTAACCGGTCATCAAAATCACCACCGCGTCGGGCGACTCGGTGCGGATGTGGCGCAACAGCTCCACGCCGTCCATGCTGCCGGGCATCTTGATGTCGGTCAGCACCACGTCATATTCCCCCTCGGTCAGCATCTCCAGCGCTTCGTCGGCATTGCCCGCCTCGCTGGTCATCAGCCCGACCTTCTGCAAGCTTTTGCTGATGGAGTAGCGGTTGGCGACTTCGTCGTCCACAATCAAGATATGCGCCGACGTAGAGCCGAGTGTGGGCGGGGCTGAGGCTTTGGGCAACATGGCGGTCTTCCTCCATAAAGCGGTCATAAAGGGGCAGATGGGGGACTTTATCGTTTCGCAATTATAATAAGTGTTCAAACCCTATGCAACCAAGCATGACGATATGTGACGCTAAATCATGACGGCGGTTCGATTGCTAGGGCGTGGCTGGCAGGGGCGTCCTGAAAGAAATGCACCCATGCGCGCCCATCCCAGATGGCCACCGGCACGTCATCGACCGTCAGCAAGGGCAGGTGTGGCCGCCAGCGCCGTGGGATATGCCGGTCAATCAGCCATTGCTTGAGGGGTTGGGAGCGCCCGCGCAACCCCAACGGTCGGACGCGCTCGCCCGCCCGCAAGGTGCGTAGGGCGACCGCTTGGCCGTCTTCGACCCCGAACCTCACGACACCCTCGCCCCCCAAAGCATAGCGCGCCCGCCCACCGTCTGGCAACCCGTGCCACCCCCCCAATTCCAGCGCGATTCGCCCCTCGACCGGCAACCACGGGGCAGGGGGCAACGGGTCGGCCACGACTCCGGCTCGCTCGAACACCAACCCGTCATGTTCGAGGCGTGCGCGCACCCCACCTGCCAGCTCGGTCGTTGCGCCGGTCGGGGAGTCGGGCAGGGCGGCGGCGGCGCGCACTTGCCCAAAGCTTGGCGAATCGCCGACCGTCAGCCGGTCACATGCCCACAGCACGGCGCGCACCCGCACCGCCAACGGCACCGCCCCAAGCACGTGGCGCGGGAGCACCACCCACCCTGCGCCGGTGCGCGCCGCCGCGATGACCGGTTGTGCCAGCGCGGTCAGGGCGTCGTCGTCGGTGGCGGCGGCCTCGGCCAAGTGGATGAGCGCCTCGGTCAGGTCGGGGTTGGCGGCGCGCAGGGTGGGCAATGCGACGTGCCGCGCCCAATTGCGCCGAAAACGGGGGTCATCGTTGGTCGGGTCGTGCTGGTGTGGTACCCCGTGCCGGTGTGCATAAGCGGTTAAGGTTGCCCGCCCGACGCCCAACAACGGGCGGAGCAAGGGCAACTCGGGCGCGTCGGGCAGGGGGGCACGTGGGCGCATCCCGCGTAGGCCGCAAGAGGGTCTCGGCTTGGTCGTCGGCGTGGTGCGCGGTGGCCAGCCAGCCCGCGCCGGTCTGGCGCACCACCCGCGCCAAAAACCCGTAACGTGCCGTTCGGGCGCGTTGCTCGACGCCCGCGGCGTGCGGGTCGAGGTCGCCGCTGCCCACGGTGCAGGGCACCTCCCACATCTCGCACACCCGTGCCACGAACTGCGCGTCCGCGGCGCTGGCCGCCCCGCGCAAACCGTGGTCGAAGGTCGCGGCGTGTAGCCTGAGGCCGAGCGGCTGGCGCAACGCGCACAACACATGCAGCAGCACCATGCTGTCTAGCCCACCGCTGACGGCCACCACCCCCGCGCTGGGTGAGGGAATCAGGCCGGTGCGCTGTACAACATCTGATAGGTCTTGCGTCATCCGGCACTCCTCCCTCTGCTTCATCTGCCCCGTGGCGCGGCGCGCCCGCCCCCCGACCGTCGGGAAGTTGCGGGTTTACGCGCCTGACCTACCCGCACTATAGTAGCGTACTGCGCTGGTACGGGAAACGGCTTGCAATGTGCTATAATCCCGCCCGATTGTGCCAGCAGGGGGTCGTGTGTTAAGTCCACTTGATTATTTGTTTGGGTTATTCTCCCTCGACATCGGGATTGACCTCGGGACGGCCAACACGCTGGTGGCGGTGCGCGGCAAGGGCATCGTCATCAACGAGCCGTCTTTCGTGGCGCTGGACAAGAAGACTCGCGCTCCGCTCTACGTGGGCGCCCAAGCCAAAGAGATGTGGAGCAAGAACCCGAAAAACATCCTGATCGTCCGCCCGCTGCGCGACGGGGTCATCAGCGAGTTCGAGGCCACCGGCCACATGCTCGATTACCTGATCAAGAAGGCGCACGAGCAATCGTGGGTGCCTATCCCGCGCCCGCGGGTGGTCATCGGCATCCCCAGCGGCGTGACCGAGGTCGAGAAGCGCGCCGTTTATGACGCCGCCCAAGACGCTGGCGCACGCGAGGTCTACCTGATCGAGGAGCCGGTCGCGGCGGCGGTCGGGGCGGGTTTGCCGGTGCTGGAGACCCGTGGCAGCATGATGATCGACATCGGTGGCGGCACGACCGAGGTGGCCTTGTTCTCGCTGGGTGGCGTGGTCATCAGCCGCTCGATTCGCGTGGCCGGCGACGAGATGGACGAGGACATCGTCCAATACATGCGTACCAAGCACAACCTCTTGATTGGTGAGCCGACCGCAGAGCGCATCAAGATTGAGATTGGCTCGGCCTACCCTCTGCCCACTGAGCGCGTGATTCCGGTCAAGGGGCGTAACCTCGTCAGCGGCTTGCCCTCGACCGTCGAGGTCAGCTCGATCGAGATTCGCGAGGCGGTCTCTGGGTCGGTCAACATCATCATCGACACGGTGAAGGACGCCCTCGACGACACCCCGCCGGAATTGATTGCCGACCTGATCGAGTCCGGCATTTGCTTGTCGGGCGGCGGTAGCCAGCTCAAGGGCTTGGCCGAGCGCCTGCAAGACGAGCTGAGCATCCGCTGTTACGTGGCCGATGACGCCATGACCTGCGTGGCACGCGGTGCCGCCCGCATCCTCGAAGATTACGGCAACTTGCGCCGCTTGCTGGTCGGCTTGCAGCGCGGCAGCACGTCACATTAACCCCATCGCTGACCCCTCATGATTCGCCGTCGTTCGACCAACCGCGTGACCTTGCTCATCCTGAGCGTTTTGCTGTGCATCGCGTTGATATTCTTCAGCGGCACGGGCGCGCTCAGCGGACTCGAGAGCTTGTTGGAGCAACCGTTGGGCGCCTTGGCCGGTGTGGTCAACGGGGCGGGGCGCACGGTCGAGACGCTGACCACCGGCCAGCGCTCGTATGAGGAGCTGGCCGACTATACCGCCAGCCTCGAGACGCAGTTGGCGCGCATCACCAGCGAGTTGGTCGCCTTGCGCGAGATTGGCGCGGACTATCAGCGCCTCGCCGACCTCGTCAACTACGTATCGCAAGCGCAAGACCAAGAGGTCTTGGCCGCCGACGTGATTGCCCGTGACACCATCCTCAGCTTGCGGACGCTGGTGGTCAACCGTGGCGTGCGCGACGGGGTGCGCGTCGGGATGCCGGTGGTGACGGGGCAGGGCTTGGTCGGGCGGGTCATCAACGTCTCGGCCAACGCTGCGCGGGTGCAGTTGATTACCTCCGAGTTCAGCTCGGTCAGCGCCCGCACCCAAATCAACCGCGTCGAGGGCGCGGTGGTCGGGCTGGCGTCGGGCGCGCTCCGCATGACCCTGCTGCCGCAAGGGGCGCAGGTGCAGGTCGGCGACCTCGTGTTGACCTCCGGCATCGGCGGCAACCTGCCGCCCGACATCGTGATTGGGCAGGTGACCAGCACCCGCCAGTTTCAATCGGACATCGAGCAATCCGCCGAGGTGCGCTCCCTCATCGACTTCGACCGCCTCGAAATCGTGTTGATCGTGACCTCGTTCGAGCCGGTTGACCTCTCGGTGTTCGAGCCGACGCCTGCGCCCTGAGGCCGCCGAACGATGGGCTATCTGTTGGCGTTGCCCTACCTGATTGCCGCGGTGGTCTTACAAGCCACCCTGATGCCCCGCCTGAACTTGGTGGGGGGCGGCCCCGACCTCGTGTATTTGATGGTGATTGCGTGGGGGCTGAACGCGCCGTTGCGCCAAGCGGTGGCGTGGGCGCTGATGGGCGGGGTGTTGTTCGACGTGATGTCGGCCACGCCGCTGGGCACCAGTGCGCTGGGGCTGGCGCTGATGGTCTTGTTGATGGACACGGTGCGCCTGCGTTTTTATGAGCTGAGCTGGCTGTTCTTGGGCATCATGGGGCTGTTCGGCACCGCGCTCTACCAGTTTTATCAGATGGCGATGCTGGACGCCTTCCACTTGCTCGGCCTGATGCCCGCCGATGCACCGTTCCAGATTACGTGGGGCGACGACTTGTTGAACCGCACTGCGCCGGTCATGCTGTACAATGTCGTGCTCGTCCTGCCCGTTTACCTGCTGCTGCGGGTCTCCCAACGTCGGTTGCCAGCCGCGCTCTAGCGCACGCCCGTGCGCGCCAGCGTCGGTGGCAAAGCGAGAGGTATTGCACCATGCGACAAGCGAATTGGTTTCAGAATTGGCGGCTGATTTTCTTTCAGGGGGTGATGTTCGCGGTCTTTTTGGTCTTCACGCTGCGGATGTACGACCTTCAGGTGGTGCGCTACCAAGACGCCGCCACCGCCGCCGACGACAACCGCCTGACCGTGCAAGGTATCGCGGCGACCCGCGGCATCATCTATGACCGCAACAACCAATTGTTGGCCAACAACGCGCCTGCCTACCTCGTCGAAATCGTACCCGCCGAGTTGCCGTCCGACACCGAGGCGCGTTATGCCATCTTCAACCGCATCTCCGCGCTCACCGGCGTGCCGCCCACATACGTCAGCGAAGACCGTAACGGGGTGTTCGTCCGCAGCATCGAGCGAATCATCGACGAGGTCGATGGTATCGAGCCGTATCGCCCCATCGCGGTCGCTACCGACATCGACCGCGCCGCCGCCATCCGCATCCTCGAGGAGCGCTTGAGCCTGCCCGGGGTCAGCATCACCACCATCGGGGTGCGCGAGTACCCGACCGGCCCGCTGACCTCGCACATCATCGGCTATCTGGGGCCAGTGGGGGAGGCCGAGGCCGAGAGCCTGCGCGAGCTGGGCTTCGACCCGCGTTTCGAGCGCGTGGGCTATGCCGGTATCGAGGCGTACATGGAGAGCATCTTGGCGGGCGAGCGCGGCTCCATCACCCGCGAGGTCGATGTGGTCGGGCAGGTGCAGCGTGAGCTGCAAGTCACCCCGTCCACCGCCGGGCAAAACCTGCGCCTGACCATCGATGTCGAGTTGCAGGCCGCCGCCGAGGACGCCCTGACCAGCATGATTGACAGCCTGAACGCCGAGGCGCTGTCCAACGGGCAAGGCGTCGTCACCCAGCGCGGGGTGGTGGTCGCCGTCAACCCGACCACCGGCGAGGTGCTGGCGATGGTCAGCTACCCCAGCTACGACAATCAACGTTTCGCCCGCGGCATCGACGGCGAGTATTACCTGCAAATCCTCAACGACCCGCTCAACCCGTTGCTCAACAAGGCGACCAGCTCGCTTTTCCCGCCCGGGAGCGGCTGGAAATTGATTACCGCCGCCGCCGCGTTGCAAGAGAACGTCATCCAACCGCTCACCACCTTGTTCGACCCGGGCGATTTGATCGTCGAGAACCGCTATGCGCCCAACGACCCCGCCCGCGCCCAACGGTTCGTGTGTTGGGATCGTCGCGGGCACAAATCGTTGGATATGGTCGGCGCGATTTCCAACAGTTGCAACGTGTACTTTTATCAGGTGGGTGGGGGCAACCCCGCCGTGTCGGAGTCGCGCTTGCGGGCGGGCGGCTTGGGCATCAACAACCTCGTGCGCTACGCCCAAGCCACCGGCATCGGCAGTGAGCTGGGAATCGAGCTGGTGGGTGAGCTGGCCGGGCGGATGCCCGACCCCGATTGGAAGCGCCGCGTCTATGGCGAGAACTGGTCTACCGGCGACACCTACAACGCGGCCTTCGGGCAGGGCTATATCAACATCACGCCGCTCCAGTTCGTGTTTTCGGTGCAGGCGTTGATGACCGGCACGCTGTATCAGCCGACGCTGGTGCGCGACATCCTCGACGAGGCCGGTAACCCCACCCGCCCGTTCGAGCCGATCATCGCCCGCACGGTCAACCTCGCGCTGGCGCCGCCCGACCAGCCCATCACCTTGCTGTTGCAAGAAGACATGATCATGCGCGGCCAAAACAGCCTCGCCTGTACCTGCGAGCCGGACAGCCCGTTTTATAATGCGGTGCGGTGCGCCAATCCGGTCAGCTATTCCGATCAATACCGCTCCCTCGTCGATATCGACCCTGCGCCGTTCGTGGACGACCTGCGCGAGTACCGCGTGCATGTGCCGTTCGGGTACCCGTTCAACGGTCAGGTGTGCGACCCGCTCCGCTTCGATGTCAACTATGTGCCGCCATTTTATAGCTCCGAGACCCTGCGGTGGGTCAATCAGGGGATGCGCGCCGCGGTGGTCACGGGGTCGGCCACCGGTGCCAACCTGCCGTATGTGGACGTGGCGGGCAAGACCGGCACGGCGGAATATTGCGACAACATCGCGTTTGCGCTCGGCCAATGCGAGTTCGGCAACTGGCCAGACCACGCATGGTTTACGGCCTATGCGCCGTATGACGAGAGCGGCCAGACCCCACCCGAAATCTTGATTACCGCCTTCGTCTACAACGGTGGGCAAGGCTCGGAAGTGGCCGTGCCGATCGTGACCGAGACGCTGGACGCCTATTTCCGCTTGAAGAACCAACGGCAGGGCATCGCGCCTGCGGGGGGAGAATGACCATCGTGCAGCGTTTGCGCCTTTCGAGTGACCAGCTTGACCACCTGAGCCACGGGTTGCCTGCTTTGCTGACCGGCCTGATTTCCGGTATCGCGTTCGTCTGGGCGGGCGACACCCCGCTGGTGCGGGCGGCGGGCTTGGCGGCGGCAGTGGTGGGGGTGGCGCTCACGTTGCGGCGGATGGGCGCGCTGATGAGCATGGTCGGCGGGTTCGCGCTGGCCTTTAGCCCTGCTTTTTGGGAGCAGACTGGCGGTGCCAGCGCGCCTTTGCCCGCCACTATCGTGATTGCACTGGGGCTGGCGACCGTGTTGGGGGTGGGGGCGCTGTTGTTGTTCGCCAAGCGCCCATATGTCGCGATGGTGATAGGGTTGGCCATCTTTACCGGCGTGTTCTTGAGCGGGGTCGGGCAGCCGCGCAGCCTGCGCCTGACGGTATTGGCCTCGGCATGGACGTTGTTCCTGCTCACCCAGACCATCCTCGAGGCCAACCCGCGCCCCAATGAGCCCGCCCCCGCCCGTTTGCGCGCCTCGTATCGAGCGGCCTTGTTGCTCATCCTCAGCGCCGCCACGCTCAATGACCCGCTGTTCGTGCTGTGGGCACCGGCCATCGCGCTCGGCTTGTCGCAGTCCAAAAGCCCGTTGCCGTGGTGGTATTGGGCGATTTTCGTCTGCATCAGCGCGTTGGGCGCGCAAGGCATGGTCGCGGCTTACGTCAGGCCGGAGGTTTGGGGGCTGACGACCGAGTTGGCGTCCTCGGTACCGCGTGGCGTCCGCTATCTGGTGGCCGAGGGCTGGCTAGATGGGGCGCGTTGGGTCGATACGTTCGCTTTGCTGGCCGCGCAATTCACCCCGATTGGGGTGGGGTTGGGGGTGCTGGGGGTGGCGCGTATGGCGCGCTGGTACCCGTCGCTGGGCACCATCATGCTGGTGGCGTATGGCTGTTTCTTCGCGTTCGGGCTGGCTTATTTCGGCCTCGACCGCTCGACTCTGCTGTTGCCGTTGTCGATGGTTCAGCTCTTTTTCATCACCTATGCCATGCACGCCATCGGCCAATGGCTGGCCAAGCTGTTCAAGACGCCCGAGGTGGTGTGGGTGCGTTGGGTGATGCCGACGGGCTATGCCGTGTTGCCGGTCGTGCTGTTGTGGCAAAACATCGCGAGTTTGTAGGGGCGTGGTACAATACGGCGCGAGTTATCTTCTCGCGCTCATCCGTTACGCTTGGCACACACTATCATGACCAAAAACAGCCGCATCAGCTTCATCATCGCCGTCGGCATCCTGTTGCTGGGCGGGTTCTACCGGCTGATTGACCTCGACGGCTTGCCGCCCGGCCTGAGCGGGCAAGAGGTCATCGATTTGCGCCTCGCCGAGAACGTCCGTCAGGGCACCGTACAAGTCTTCTTCGACATCGGCGGCGAGGGGCGCGAAATCTTGTACCCCAGCATCTTGGCCGCTTATACCGGCTTGATGGGCAGTGGCCTCGTCATTTATCAGATGTTGTCGTTTTGGGTCGGGCTGTTGACGGTGGCGCTGGTGTTCGCCGTCACGCGCCGCCTGTATGGTGACCTCGCTGGTTTGGGCGCAATGGGCGTGATGGCCTTCGGGTGGTGGCCGATGCTGCTCAGCCGCACCACCGGGCGCGAGACCCTGTTGCCGCTCTTGATTGCGCTGGCGTTGCTGGCGTTGGTGTTGGCCTTACCGACTTACCTGCGGCGGCGTACCGGCAGCTTCCAGACGACGTGGTTTGCGGTCATCGCCGCCGTGCTGGGGCTGGGGATTTACCTGCACCCCGCGGGGGCGGTCGTGGCCTTGGCCGCGCTGGTCATCTTGATTGGCTATTACGTGCGCGGGGTGCCCCGCCCGACCCCCTCCGTGCAGCGCGCCACCGGCTTTACGTGGGTCATCCTGATCATCCTGACGGTGCCGTATGTGGTCACCAGCATCAACTCGCCCGAGCTGAGCGGCATCGCCCGCGTGGTCAACGGCTTGACCATCGACCCGACCTCGTTGCCCGAGCGGGTGTTGCGCGCCGTGCTGGGCTTGGGCGTGCTGGGCGATGTCAACCCCGCTTATAACCCGCTCAACCGCCCCTTGTTCGACCCGCTCACCGCGGTGATTGCGTTGGTGGGCGTCGGGGTGGCGTTGCGGGGTGGGGCGCGCCTGCGCTATAGCGTGCTGGCCACCTTCATCGTCTTCTTGTTGCCGCTGGGGTTGCTGGCGCCCAATAGCCCGTCTTGGATCGCGTTTTCGGCGCCCATCGTCGTCTTGGCGGTGTGTTATGGGTTGGGCGTGTCGTTCATCGCCCACACCTTGCGCCGCCGCCGCTTGGCTTACCTCATCGTCGGGGGGAGCTTGGTTTTCAACGCGCTGTGGCTGGGCGTCGATGTGTTGGGCGGGTGGGGCGACCAGCCCGACACCCGCGCCGCCTATAACGCCCGCGTGGCCGAGCTGGCCGCCCGCGTCGATGCCACCGCCGACGACCTACCGACCTTGATTTGTACCGGCGACGCCCTCGACCCGTCGGCGCAGTCCAGCATCAACGCCGCCCGCCTACTTGGGCTGATGCAGCACCGCCCCGAACAGGTGCGCGCTTACCTCGACTGCTCCAACGGCATGATTTTCCCCAACGGGGGCGAGCCCATGCAATTGGTCATCACCGACCCGTCGTTGCTGGAGACCGCCAGCTCCAACGTGCTGGATTGGCTGGCGCGGGGCACGGGCAGCGCGACCGAGGACGTGCTGACGTTGGAGGTGGTGCAGCCCTTGGCCGACCGCATCGGCTTGCTGACCACGACCGCGCCGCTACGCCTCTCGCCAGAGGCCGACCCGACCGGCACGACCTTCGCCCCGCCCGTGCGCCTCGGCAACAATTTGACCTTCTTGGGCTACGAGACCCAGCAAACCCGCGTCGCCCCGGGCGGCACGTTCGCCGTCGTGACGTATTGGCGCGTCGATGGGGTGTTGCCGACCGACCTGATGCTGTTCGCCCACCTATACGACGACCTCGGCGCGCCGCCGGTGGCCAACCGCGATTTGATTAGCGCCGTGCCGGTGTTGCTGCAAGAGCGCGACATCTTGATGCAGGTGCATTTGGTCAGCGTGCCCGACACCTTGCCCGAACGCGCCTACACCCTCGCGGTCGGTGCTTATCGCCAGCAGACCGGTGAGCGCCTGCCGGTGTTGCAAGGCGAGGGCTTGACCCCGCGAGGCTCGCGCCTCATCCTCTACCCGATTGAGATTACGACGGAACCCTGATGTTTGAGCTGGTTTTTCTCGGCACGTCCGCTTCTGCGCCGTCTATCCACCGTGGGATGCCGTCGGTGGCGGTCTTGGCTGGCGAGCATCGTTATTTGGTGGACTGCGGCGAGGGCACTCAACGCCAAATCTTGCGCAGCGGCCTCGGCTACAAGAAGCTGAACCGCATCTTGCTGACCCATGCCCACCTCGACCATATCCTCGGGCTGGGCGGCCTAATTTCGAGCTTCACCCATTTCGAGAGCGTCGAGTTCGTCGAGATTTATGGTGGCAAGCCCGCCCTAGACCGCGTGAATGCCTTGCTGTTTTCGGTGGTGCTGCGCGATGAGCGGATGCCGATGCCCATCCACCTGATAGACCTGAAGGCCGGTCGAGTCCTCAAGGCCAAGCATTATGAGGTCAGCGCGTTCGACGTGACGCACCGCGGGCGCGGCAATTATGGGTTCGTCTTCCAAGAGAACCCGCACCGCCCGTTCTTGGTCGAGCGCGCCGAGGCGCTGGGCGTCCCAGCGGGCCCCGAGCGCGGGATGTTGGTGCGCGGGCAGGCCGTCACGTTGGCGGATGGGCGGGTGATTCAGCCGTCGGACGTGGTCGCCCCAGAAGAGGCGGGCGCTAAGCTGGTCGTGATTGGCGACACAGGGCGCATCGATAACCTCGTCGAGCACGCCCGTGACGCTGACGCCCTCGTGATTGAAGCGACCTTCTTGAGTGAGCACAGCGAGGAAGCCCGCGCTTTCGGCCACCTGACCGCCGCTCAAGCCGCCCAGCTGGCGGTCGAGGCCAACGCCAAATCGTTGATTTTGTGGCACGTCAGCCGTCGCTACCGTGAGCGTGACGTGCTGGACGAGGCACGCGCCATCTTCCCGCACGCCGTGGTCGCCCGCGATTACGACCATTTCGTGGTCAAGCGCGGGGTGGGGGCGGCCAAGCGCGAGGATGAGCCGGAACCACTCGACCCCGCCACCGCCGAACCCGACCAAAGCGAGTGAGCCGCACCATGCCCGATTTGGCCGTCATCCTCGTGACGTGGAACACCCGTGACCTCATCCGCGGCACGCTCGATACCCTGTACGCCGACCTCGCGGGGTCGGGCTTGTCGGCGGACGTGTACGTCATCGACTCGGCGTCGTCGGACGGCACGCCCGAGGTGGTGCGCCAGCATTACCCGCAGGTGCGCCTGACCGCCAGCCCCGATAACCTCGGGTTCGGCAAATCGAACAA
>JALONY010000379.1 GCA_025454715.1 Anaerolineae bacterium | reverse complement strand
GCGTTGCCGCTGTCGTGCAGCCAGCCCAACGTGCCGGGCGGGTGGGTGTTCAACCCGGCCAGCGGCCTGTGGGAGCGGCCATAAGCGCGGCTAAGCGCGCTCGGTGGTGCGCCGCAATCCCGCCCCTGCCGGTGTGATGGCTGGGGCGGGGCGGCGCACCCATGCCCACAGCCACGCCCAACGCGGTTGGCGGTCGGCTGGAGTTTGGCGCACGCGCTGTGCCAGCCGACTGGCTTGTACGGCGCGCATGACCTCGGTTTGGCGGGCGTGAATGTGCTGGTCGAGAAGGTGGGGGTTCATGGTGGATGTGCCCTACTGTAGATTATCTGATGGTTTCAGCATACGGCATCACCGTGAGGGTTTGACGATGGGCGCGTTAAATCGGTGTGACGTGCCCATTAGCCCTCATCGGGTGCGGTGCGCCAGCTTCTCATTTCGACGTTTGCCCGTGGCGCGTTACAATAGTGCCGTTTGTGTTCGACAGAGAGAACTGTTTGGATTACTGAAGGGCTTTTAGGGTCATGAGCGCGACACTAGATATTCACCCGGCAGCCATCGCCGCCCTCGTCGAGGGGCGGCACGGCCAGCCGTTCGACATCCTCGGCGCACACCGCATCGCGGAGGGGGGCGGCGTCAGCCTGCGCGCCTTTCGCCCATGGGCCAGCGCCATGCGCGCCCTCTTGCCGGACGGCACGCGCCTCGAATTGGAGCGTATTCACCCCAACGGCTTGTTCGCCCTCGACATCCCCGACGCCGACCCCGACGGCTTCCGCTATCGGCTCGAATTGACCGACTATGACGGCGACACCCAGACCTACGACGACCCGTACCGCTTCGCCCCGCACATGACCGATTTCGACCGCTACCTGTGGGGCGAGGGCACCTTGCGCTACGCCTACGAGTCGCTGGGGGCACACCCGCTGACCCGCGACGGGGTGAGCGGGGTATGCTTCGTGGTCTGGGCACCCAACGCCGAGCGCGTCAGCGTCATCGGCAACTTCAACCGCTGGGACGAGCGCGCCAACCCGATGCGCCTGCTGTCGGGTGGCCTGTGGGAGCTGTTCATCCCCGGGCTGGCGACCGGCGAGGTCTACCGTTACGACATCCGCTCACACAACAACGGCTGGCGCTTCCAAAAATCCGACCCGTTCGCGTTTTGGAGCGAGCGCCGCCCCGCCAACGCCTCTGTTGTGTATGACCTCGGCGGCTATACGTGGGGCGATGGCGATTGGATGACCCAGCGCGCCCAACGCGATTTGCTCAAACAACCGATGTCGGTCTATGAGGTGCACCCGGGCAGTTGGCGGCGCAAGGACGACGGCTCTTGGCTGAGCTACCGCGAGTTGGCCGATACGCTGGTGCCTTATGTCCAAGAGATGGGCTTCACCCACATCGAGCTGATGCCGATTACCGAGCACCCGTTCGACGGCAGTTGGGGCTATCAGGTCACGGGGTATTTCGCCGCCACCTCGCGCTTTGGCACGCCGCACGACCTGATGTACTTCATCGACAAGGCACACCAAGCCGGAATCGGCATCCTGCTCGACTGGGTGCCCGCCCACTTCCCCAAAGACGGCCACGGGCTCAACTTCTTCGACGGCACGCATTTGTATGAGCATGAGCACCCGATGCAGCGCGAGCATCCCGACTGGGGCACGCTGATTTTTAATTTCGGGCGCAACGAAGTGCGTAATTTCTTGCTGGCCAGCGCGCTGTTTTGGCTGCGCGAGTACCACATCGACGGCCTGCGCGTGGACGCGGTCTCGTCGATGATTTACCTCGATTTCAGCCGCAGTCATGGCCAATGGATACCGAATAAATACGGCGGGCGCGAAAACCTCGAGGCGTTGCAATTCTTGCGCGACTTCAACGAGCTGGTGCACACCGAAGCGCCGGGGGCGTTCACCGTCGCCGAGGAGTCCACGTCTTGGCCGATGGTCAGCCGCCCGACCTACCTCGGCGGGCTGGGCTTCACCTTCAAATGGAACATGGGCTGGATGCACGACACGCTGGAATACATCAAGTCCAACCCGATTTATCGGCGTTGGAAGCACAACAAGCTGACGTTCAGCATGATGTACGCCTTCAGCGAGAATTTCGTGCTCTCGCTCAGCCATGACGAGGTGGTGCACCTCAAGGGCGCGTTGATTGAGAAGGTGCCGGGCGATTGGTGGCAAAAATTCGCCACCATGCGCTTGTTGCTGGGGTATATGTGGACGCACCCGGGCAAAAAATTATTGTTCATGGGCGGCGAGTTCGGGCAGTGGCGCGAGTGGAGCGAGGCGCGCCAGCTCGATTGGCATTTGTTGGTGTGGGAGACGCACCAAGGCTTGCAGCGCTGGACTCGCGACCTCAACGCCTTCTATCAGGCCAGCCGCGCCCTGTGGGAATTGGATTTCGACGGCGCGGGCTTCCAGTGGATTAACGCCGACGACGCCGACAACAGCGTGTATAGCTACGTGCGCTACGCCCAAGACCGCGATGATTTCGTGGTGGTGGTGTGCAATTATACGCCCCTCCCGCGCTCCAATTATCGCATTGGGGTGCCGCAGGCCGGTACCTATCGCGAGGTGATGAACAGCGACGCGGTGCAGTA
>JALONY010000021.1 GCA_025454715.1 Anaerolineae bacterium | reverse complement strand
CTGGCTGTTGCCCCCAGCCTGAGCTTCGGCCAGACGGTCAACGGCAACATCACCCTCGAAAACAAGTTCGATGTCTACACCTTCGAGGGCACCGCTGGGCAGGTCATCAGCATCAACATGATCCGCACCCAAGGCACCAGCCTCGATACCAAGCTGTTCCTGATTAGCCCCAGCCTGTTCGAGGTGGCCGACAACGACGATGCCGCCCCGGGGGTCACCACCGACTCGGCCATCACCCGCTTCACCCTGCCCGAGACGGGGCGCTACACCATCCTCGCCACCCACTACGGCACCATCTACGGCGTCACCACCGGCCCCTACTCGCTGACCCTCAGCCAGCAGTAACCCGCCGTTACCGCTCAGTGGGCAACCCCGCACAGGCTGGGGTTGCCCACTTTTTTTGCTCGTCCAAACCTGCCGATAAGTTAGCCTAGAATTGTCTGCCCGCGTGCGTTAGAATGCGCGCTAATTGCACCCCGCCCAACATGATCCACCCTCCAAGCCCACCCCAACCGCTTTTGAGAAAGCACACACACCGCATGAAACTTCGACTTACCCTCCTGCTGGCCGCCGTGCTCGTCACCGTGGCCGCCTGCGCGCCGTCTCAAGAACTGCGCAACCCCGGTTTCCTTCAGGATACCAGTTTGGTGAACCCGGGCGAGGAGTGTGTCGCCCCGTGCTGGCGCGGGATTACCCCGGGCAGCACCGAGTGGAGTGCCGCCATCAGCATCCTCGAAGACCAAGCCGACATCACCAACCTCGAAATCGAGAATAACGAGGAAACCGGTGAGTTGGCCGCCACCTTCCAGCGTCGTGATGGCGTGCCGTGCTGCTTGCTCTATAGCCGCAGCGGGGCATTGGTCGATCAGATGCTACTTCAGTTGGCCAGTGGCAACGCCGTGGGCGCAGTGGTCGATAACTTGGGCGAGCCCACCTATTTCAACGGCACCGAGGTCGATGAAAACCAAGCCGCCGCCGCATTGTTCTACCCTGATCGCGGCCTCGTCTTGTACGCCTTCGTCGAAGGCCTCAATGGCACCCTCAACGCCGATAGCGAGATTTTCGCTGCGCTCTACCTGTCCTCCACCGATATGGAGCAGGTCTTGGAGACCAGCACCCTGCAAAGCTATGTCGGGTACAAGCCCTTCGCCGACTATTTGGACGACGAACCGGTCTTGACCCCGCAACCGCAGGAGACCACCGAAGGCGAGACCACCGACGGTGACGTGGCGCCCGCCACCACCGAAGAGCCGACCGCCGAAGCCACCGCAACCCCGTAATCCCATCCCTGTTTTTGGTTCTCATACGGACATCACGGTTTGCCTCCGCGCACCGTAGTACGCCGTTCGACACAACTATCTCTATAGGAGAGGCAAACCCCCATGACCACCCCGCTCAGCGAACTGAAAGTCGGAATGCAATTCCAAGCCACCGTCAAGGCCATCGAGTTGTATGGCGCCTTCGTCGATATCGGTATCGGTAGCGACGCCCTGCTGCACATCTCGCAATTCGGCAAGCCGGTCAAGAACGTCGAAGACACCGTCAAGGTCGGCGAAAAGCTCACCGTCTACATCATCAAGGTCGATGTCGAGACCAAGCGCATCGCCGTCTCGCTCGTCAAGCCCGCCAGCGTGACGTGGGAGCAAATCATCGAGGGCGTCCACTTCAGCGGTGAAGTCGTCCGCGTCGAGAGCTATGGCGCGTTCGTGGACATCGGCGCCGAGCGCCCGGGCATGGTGCACATCTCCGAGCTGGCCGATGGCTTCGTCCGCAATGCCTCGGATGTGGTCAAGGTCGGCGACACCGTCAACGCCCGCGTCCTCAAGGTCAACCGCAAGAAGAAGCAAATCGACCTCAGCCTGAAGGCGCAAGAAGAAGCCCGCCCGCAAATCGTGGAAGACCCCGAGGAAGAACCGGCCATGACCGCCTTCGCCCTCGCCTTCCAAAAGGCCAACGCCAAGGGTGCCTCGAGCGCCAAGAACGCCGCCAAGCACGCCCAACGCGCCAAGCGCCAGCAAGACCGCGAAGACCGCGAGGACATCTTCGAGCGCACGCTCAAGAACCACCGCGGCTAAGCCACCGGCCACCCCAAAACAAACAGGCGCTCCCATCGGTGGGAGCGCCTGTTTTCGTCTCGCCTACCTCGCGCCTCAGCCCAAGCGCAACAACAAGACCTCGGCCTCGCTGCCCGCATTCAGCCGCATCACCCCTTCCGGCACCACCAACAAGCCATCGGCAATCACCATCGAGAGCAACGCCCCAGAGCTTTGCGTCCCCGTCAGGCGGGCGATGATTTGCCCACCCTCGCGGCTCAACGTCACCCGCACGTAGCTCTGCCGCCCGTCCGATGGGATGTCGTCGCCGGTCACCGCCGTAATGCGCTGCACGTCGTCGATTTGGCCGGTCATCTGCAACAGCGCAGGCCGCAAAATCACCATCGCCGTCACCATCGCGCTCACCGGGTTGCCCGGCAACCCGAAAAACGGCACGCCGCCCACCCGCCCATACGCCAGCGGCTTCCCCGGGCGGATGTTCACCTTCCAAAACCCGACCTCGCCCAGCTCGGCCAAGACCGCCTTAATGTAGTCGGCAGCCCCGACCGATACCCCCGCAGAGCTCACGATCACGTCCGGGCGCAAGGCCAGCGCCGTCTGCAACATCGCCCGCACCGCGCCGTGCTCGTCTTTGGCCGTCGGCAGCACGGTCGCCCGCCCGCCCCATTGCTCAACCAAACCGGCCAACATCACCCCATTCGACTCGTAAATCGATCCATACGGCAACGGCTCCCCGGGCGTCACCAGCTCGTCGCCAGAGCTGACGATGACCACCTGCGGCTGGCGGCTCACCTCCACATCCATCATCCCCAGCGAGGCCGCCATCCCGAGGTCTTGCGGGCGCAGGCGCGTCCCCGCGCTCAAGACCAATTGCCCACGCATCACATTTTCGCCGCGCAAGCGGATGTTGTCACCCCGCTTGGTCGCCCGCCGAAACGTGACCTCATCCGGCCCCGTAGCGCCCGCCACCCCCGCCCACACCGCGTCGGTCTGCTCGACCGGCACCACGGCATCGGCTCCTTTCGGGATGGCCGCGCCCGTCATGATTCGCACCACCTCGCCCGCCTCCATCGAGCCGTTGAGCACTTGCCCCGCCGATACATCGGCAATCACACGCAAGCGCACCCCCTCGGCGATGTCGTCGGCGCGTACCGCGTACCCGTCCATCGACGACACATCGAACGGTGGCAAATCCATCGGGCTATAAATATCGCGTGCCAAAATCCGCCCCAGCGCCTGCATCAACGGCACATGCTCGGCACCTGCGGGCATCACCTCGGCCAAAATCCGCCCCAATGCCTCGTTGACCGGCATTAAATCACCCATCGAAAGCCTCCTAAACAGCAAAATTCGCCTATCTCTAGCAAATCATGCTACAATTCAACGTTAAGGACTTGTTGCAACTTCGTAAAGTTTTACAGGTAGGTGCGGCCATGACCATGACCACCTTCACCCCGACATCTCTGGAAGACCTCACCGGAGCCATCCCCCGCCTCAACCCCAATGACCGCGCCTTGATTGAGCGCGCCTACCGCAAGGCCGAGACCGTGCATCAAGGGCAGTTCCGCAAGTCGGGCGAGCCTTATTTTACCCATTGTGTCGCGGTAGCGGCCATCCTCGCCGACCTCAAGCTGGAAGCCGACGCCATCGCCGCCGGTCTCCTGCATGATACCGTCGAAGACACCGGCGTCACCGTTGAGGAACTGCGCGAAGAATTCGGCACCACCATCGCCCGTTTGGTCGAGGGCGTGACCAAGCTCAAGCACATCCCGGTCGATGCCCACCTCAACAAAGACAAGGCCGGTCGCAAAAAGACCGCCATCAACAAAGACCTCGAGTACATCCGCCGCATGTTCATGCACATGGGCGAGGACATCCGCGTGATGTTCATCAAGCTGGCCGACCGCCTGCACAACATGCGCACGCTGGGCTACATGAAGCTCGAGAGCCAGCAACGCATCGCCCGCGAGACCATGGACATTTTCGCCCCGCTCGCCAACCGGTTGGGCATCTGGCAAATCAAGTGGGAGCTCGAAGACCTCTCGTTGCGCTACCTCGACCCCGAAACCTACCGCACCATCGCCGCCCGCATCGATGAGCGCCGCGCCGACCGCGAAGCTTACATGAACGCCATCGTCGAGAAGCTCAAAGCCGAGATGGCCAAACAAGGCCTGACCAACGTCACCATCGTCGGGCGACCCAAGCACATCAACAGCATCTACAACAAGATGCGCCGAAAAAACGTGCCGTTCGAGCAGGTTTTCGATGTGCGCGCCGTGCGCGTCATCGTCCAGCAACAAAGCGAGTGTTACCAAGCCCTCGGCGTCGTCCACAACCTGTGGAAGCCCATCCCCCGCGAGTTCGACGACTACATTGCCCAGCCCAAAGACAACCACTACCAAAGCCTGCACACCGCCGTTTATGACGACCGCGGCAAAACCGTCGAAGTCCAAATCCGCACGTGGGAGATGCACCACCACGCCGAATACGGCATCGCCGCTCACTGGAAATACAAAGAAGGCGTCAACAACGACCCCGAGTACGAGCGCCGCCTGAACGCCCTCCGCAAGATGATGGAGTTCGGTCAAGACGTGGACTCGGACGCCGACGAGTACGTCGATGCGCTCAAGACCGAGTTCTTCCAAGACCGCGTCTATGCCGTCACCCCCAAAGGCGAAATCATCGACCTGCCCGCCGGTGCCACGCCGATCGACTTCGCCTACCACATCCACACCGACATCGGCCACCGCGCCCGCGGCGCCCGCGTCAACGGGCAGCAAGTCCGGCTCAATTACAAGCTCAAGTCGGGCGATCAAGTCGAAATCATCACCGTCAAGCAAAGCCGCCCCAGCCGCGACTGGCTCAATGACGACGCCGGATACTGCATCACCAGCCGTGCCCGCGAGAAGATTCGCCACTTCTTCCGCAAGCTCGACCGCGACCAGCACATCGCCATGGGGCGCGATACCGTCGAGCGCGAATTGAACCGCCTCGGGCTGTCCAACAGCATCCAGTTCAGCACCCTCGCCGAGTTGCTGGGGTATGAAGAGGTCGAAGATTTTTTCGCCGCGGTCGGCGTCGGCGATGTCAACAGCAGCCAAATCTCCAACCGCGCCCTCGAGGAAGAACGCCGTCGCCAGCACGAGCGCGACATCCAAACCCAGCCCGAAAAATTGTTCAAGCCTCGCACCCAACGCCCCGCGCCCAGCACCGGTGCCATCATGGGCGTGCGGGCGGCAGGGATGTTGACCAAGATTGCCCCGTGTTGCAACCCCGTCCCGGGCGATGACATCGTCGGCTTCATCACCCGCGGGCGCGGCGTCACCATCCACCGCGCCACCTGCACCAATATCCTCAACATGGCCGACTCCGAGCGCACCCGCCTGATTGAGGTCTCATGGGGCGAGCGCAACGACACCGAGCGCTACGTCGTCCCACTCGACGTGGTGGCCTATGACCGCACCGGCCTCGCCAGCGACATCACCTCGCTGGTCGCCGACGAGCGCATCAATATCCACGACTTGCGCGTCATCCGCCGCGGTGACATCTCGACCATCTCGCTCAAGGTCGAGGTCAGCGAACCGCGCCAAGTCACCCGCCTGATTTCGCTCATCCAGCAAGTCAACAGCGTTACCGATGTCTACCGCCCGCACAGCACCTAGCGCGGGCTAATCTCGAGGTACACCCGTTGGTTCACCTGCCCCCGCACCACGTGCATCAGGTCGAACAAGCGCTTCATCACCCCATATTTGCGATTCAGCAACCCGTTGGCGCGCTTGCCTTCCTCTGCCGAGAGCAGGCGCGCCCGCCCCTCCGCCGACTCCCCAAGCACCTCGCCATTGGCCTTGCACGGCGCCGTCACCACCATCCCGTTGTTGCGGATGCGCTTGGCCTTGCCCGAGTCGCCCATCGTCATCACGTACAGCTTGCCCTCGTCGGCCACGAACCAGACCGGCGTCGGCACCGCCTGACCCGTCTTGCGGTACGTCGTCAAGCTCATGAACTGATGCCCATCCAAATTTGTAAAAGCCCGTGTAGTGGTCGCCATCGCGGCATCCTCTCGTATCGTCCCAAAAAGCGCCCCCATCATACGCCCGATGCCTGAACGCCCGATGAGCCGACCGATTGACATTTCTTACGAACCCGCATACGATACCTATTGTGTCGTTTTTCACAAACACGTCCCCCACACACAAGGATAGGCCGCACCATGACTGCCTCAATCGCCCGCGATGGCACCCGCACCCTCTCCCCCGCCGGCCACATGCGCCGTTTCTTCGATAGCCCGCTCGAAATGCTGGCGGAATCGCCCTCGCAAGGCGACCTCGTCCGCTGGCGCTTCGGGCCGTTTCGCGTGTTTGCCGCCAACTCGCCCGAGGTCATCCACGATGTCCTCGTCACCAACGCGGCATCCTACTACAAAAGTAGCTCGACCAAAGCGGTGATGGCGCCTTTGCTGGGCAATGGCCTGTTCGTCAACGACGGCGATAGCTGGCGCACCCAGCGCAAGCTGGTCTCGCCCGCCTTCCATCACAAGCGCATCGCCGCCTATGCCGACCTGATGGTCGATTACGCGCAATCGGTCGGGAAGACGTGGCAAGACGGTGCCGAAATCGACCTCGAACAATTCATGACCGACTACACCATCCACGTCGTCAGCAAATCGCTGTTCGACGCCGAGGTGAGCGGCCAAGAGACCGAGCTGCGCGAGGTGATCGAGCAAGTCTTGCGCTCGGTCGATGAGCGGTTGATGACTCTCTTCCCGACCCCGATGTGGGTGCCCAGCGCCAAGATTCGCCGCTACAAGGCCGCCATCGCCCGCCTCGACGAGCTGATTTACCAAATCATCGCCGACCGGCGCGCAGGCAAGACCAGCGGCCAAAACATCACCGACAAAGGCGACGCCCTCTCGATGCTCCTGCTCTCGCAAGACGAGCAAGGCAGCGGCATGACCGATAAACAAGTCCGTGACGAGGTGATGACCCTGTTCGGTGCCGGTCACGAGACCACCTCGCGAGCGTTGACGTGGACATGGTATCTGCTCAGCCAAAACCCCGAGGTCGAGCAGCGCTTCCACGATGAATTGCAGGCCGTCTTGGGCGGGCGCACCCCCACCCTCGAAGACCTCGCCCAATTGACCTACACCGAGCAAATCGTCAAAGAGTCGATGCGCCTGTACCCGCCCGCTTGGGTCACCACCCGCCAAGCCCACCAAGATACCACCCTCGGCGGCGAGCCGGTCAAGAAAAACAACGTCGTCATCATCAACATCTGGGGCGTGCACCACAACCCCAACCTATACCCCGACCCGTGGGCGTTCAAGCCCGAACGCTTCACGCCCGAGTTCGAGAAGTCGTTGCCCAAGAGCGCCTATCTGCCGTTCGGCAACGGCCCCCGCGTGTGCATCGGCAACGCCTTCGCCATGATGGAGGCCAAGATTGCGCTGGCGGTGCTGGGGCAACGCTTCAAGCTGTCGCTCAAGCCCGGCCATCCGGTCGAGCCACAAGACATGTTCACCCTGCGCCCCAAGTATGGGATGCAAATGCACGTCACCGTCCGCCAGCCAGAGCTGGCCTAACCGGTGGCGCGCTACACCTACGACCTCGCGATTATCGGTGGCGGCACGGCAGGGTTGCTGGCCGCCACCACCGCCAAGCTCCTCGGCGCCCGTGCCGTCATGATTGAGGGCGAGCACGTCGGCGGGGACTGCACATGGACGGGTTGCGTGCCCAGCAAATCGCTGGTTGCCGCCGCCAAAGCCGCCCACCACGCCCGCACCGCCGACCGCTTCGGCGTCCATGCCGACGGCGTGCGGGTCGATTTCGGTGCCGTCATGCAGCACGTCCGCCACACCGTCGCCGACATCTACCACGACGAATCGCCCGAGGCCTTGCGCGCCGACGGTATCGAGGTCATCGAGGCCTTCGCCCGATTCACCGACCCGCACACCCTCGCCTTGTCCAACGGCCAAACCCTGACGGCCAAAAACATCTTGTTGGCCACCGGTGCCAGCCCAATCGTGCCCGCCGCGTTGGCCGACCTCCCCCACCTGACCAATCGCACCCTCTTCGACCTCACCACACTCCCCGACCCCCTCATCATCATCGGGGCGGGGCCCGCAGGAGTCGAGATGGCGCAAGCCTTCCGGCGTCTGGGCGCACGGGTGAGCGTGGTGGCCGCGTCCGACCAAGTGCTGCC
This sequence comes from Anaerolineae bacterium, assembly GCA_025454715.1. Lineage (GTDB taxonomy): Bacteria > Chloroflexota > Anaerolineae > Aggregatilineales > Phototrophicaceae > Flexicrinis. The sequence continues at coordinate 3,427 of JALONY010000021.1, read as the reverse complement.
GCGTGACGATGCCGAGGCTGGCGCGCTGGTGGCCGAGTCCTTGCGCGCCGAGGGCGTCACGTTGCACCTCGGCGCAAAAGACATCGCCTATGCCAGAGCGTTGAACGGGGTGCGCGTCGCCGTCGATGGGCACGAAATCGGCATCGGGACGGTCTTGGCCGCCACCGGTCGCAGCCCCAACCTCGCCAAGCTCGGCCTCGAGGCCGCAGGTGTGCAGGTCGATGCAAACGGCAAACTGGTCTTGACCCCCACTTTGCGGACGACCGCGCCGCACATCTACGCGGCGGGCGATGTGGTCGGCGGGCAAATGTTCACCCACACGGCGGGTTATCACGGCTACATCGCGGCGCGCAACGCGCTCTTACCGGTCAAGGCTCGCGCCAACCGCCCAGCCATGTGGGCAACCTTCACCGACCCCGAGGTCGCGCACGCTGGCTTGACCGAGGCCGAGGCCATCACACGGTTCGGGGCGGGTCAGGTACAGGTCACCCGCCTGCCCATGTCCCGCTCAGACCGCGCCCAAACCGAGGCCAACACCCGCGGGTTCCTGAAGGCCGTCCACCACCCCAACGGCAAGCTCTTGGGCGTGACCGTGGTCGGCTTGCACGCCGCCGACCTGCTGACCGAATGGGCGACCCTGCTTTGGCGCGGCGGCAACATCGGCGACTCGAACAAGTTCGTCCGCCCCTACCCCAATTTCGCCACCGTCAACGGCTCGCTTGGCCTCAGCTTCACCCGCCGCACCTTGCCCACCGGCGCAACCGGCGCGCTCTTGCGCGGGCTGGTGCGCTTGTTCAACCGTTAACGCCGCCCAGCACGGCGCTGGGCTTGGCGCAAATCGCGCAGGGCGCGCACCAATGCCACCTCGACATCGGTGGACTTGCCGCGCTCATGCGCCGCCGCGAACGTGTCGAGGTCGAGTAGCGCGGACAACGAGTCGAGCAGTGGGTTGAGCCGCGCCTCGACCGCCGCGCTGTGCAGGTGCACGGTCAGCACACCCGCCAGCTCCGCCGCGTCCCGCGGGCGGTCGGTCAGCATCAGCAAACGGGCGTAGACGGCCAACGCCTCTAGCTCCAGCGGGCGCAACCCGCGCTCTTGCGCCGTAATCATCAAATCGACCAACAACGTGCGTGCTTGTTGCTCATCCCCCAACGACAGCGCCGCGCTGGCCGCGCTGCATTGGATGGCGCATTGCAAATACGGGTCACCCAGTTGCTTGGCAATCTCCAGCGCCTCGAGGTGGCGCGCCAACGCAGGACGCAAATCACCCCGCACCTCCAGCATCGAGCCGAAGTTGCTGGTGGCCGCCGCCAACCCCCACGGGTTGCCCAGCATCTTGAAGATGCTCATGCCCTCCTCGTAAAACTCGCGGGCACCCTCATACTCGCGCAATTGCTCCAAAATCGACCCGAGGTTAAGCGCGGTATAGGCCGTGCCACGCCGGTCACCCAATTCTTTGAACAAATCATAGGCCTTTAGGCAATACGCCCGCGCCGTGTCAGGGTCACCCAGATAGTTCATGGTGTTGGCGAGGTTGTTGTAACAACGCGCCTGCCGCCACAATTCGGGGCTGCGTTGCGACAATTCCAGCGCCCGCACCCCAACCCGTTGAGGGCGTCCGACATGTAATCGACGCTATCGCTCCGCTCGGCCAGCGCCTGCCCCTCGCCATAATACTGCACCGCATCGTCGAGGTTGCCCGACCGCCAGCTGACCGACCCCAAGCCAATCAAAGCCGCCGCCGCCCCCAACATATGGCGCAGGCGGCGCGCAATCGTCAAGCTCTCGCTGTACGATGCCTCGGCCAGTTGATATTGGTTGCCGTCCCAATAGGCATCGCCCAGCAACGACAAAACCGTCATCCGCCGCTCGTCGGGGTCGGTCAACAATTCCAGCATCGCCTTGCACATCCGCTGGCACTCGTCAAACCGCCCGACCGACCGCATCTGGCGCGCCCCATCGAGGCCATAGCGCAAGTAACGCACCCCGTCGCCCGCCATGCGCCAATGCTCGGCCAAGGCCGCCGCCCGCGCCGCGTCGTTGGGGTACGCCAATTCGATGGCGGACGCCACCTCGCGATGCAACACAGGCCGCTCGTCCTGCCCCACGTCGGCCAAAAGCGCCTCGCGCAGCTTATCGTGGGCGAAGCGCCATTCCCCATCGACCGTCTCCAACACCACCGCGTCGGCACAAGCCGCCAACCACCCATCGACGTTGAACCCCGCCGAGACCCACGCCGGAATCAGCGCGAGGTCGAGCTGACGACCGGCCACCGCCGCCCGCTTGAGCAATGTCAACGCCTCGGGCGGCAAGCGCAACAAACGGCGCTTGAGCACGTCACGCACCCCGCCGACCACCACCGTCTCGGGCAAGCCCCGTTGCGCAATGGCGTCGAGGCCGCCCGCGGTCTCGGCCAAGGCGCGCAACACCTCGATGACGAAGAAGACGTTGCCCTCCGTCTCGCGTGCCAAAAAGCTCACCACATCCTCGCGCTCACCCGCCTCGCCCAAAATGGCGAGGCTGAGCGTCTGGATGGTCTGTTGCGAGAAGCGGCGCAGCTTGATACTGCTGGCGGTCGGCAGGTCTTGGGGCAGGTCGGGGCGTTCGTCATCGCGATACGTCCCCACCACCAAAATCGGCAAATCACCGAGGGCGTGCGCGATGTCGCGCAGGAGTTCGACGCTCTCGACCGCCCACTGCAAATCTTCCAGCAACAACAAAATCACCCGATATTGCAACCGCAACACATCCAGCAACGTCTGCGCTAAGCGCTGGCGGGCAGGGGCACCGTCCAACGGCGGCGCATCCACCACCTCACGGTCGAGCAATGCCCCGATGTCGGGCACCAGCGCCTTCAAGACGCTGGCCTCCAAATCGGTCAAGCGACTGGTCAACACCAAGCGGCGCGCGGGGTCACGCCACAATTGATACGGCAAGCCGCCCTCGGCCACGCCCTGCCCGCGCAAGACCAACGTCCCGCGCACCAGCGCCTGTGCGCGCAATTCGTCCAATAAGCGCGACTTGCCCACCCCCGACTCGCCACCGACCAGCCACACCGAGCCGCGCCCGTCCTCGGCATTTTCTAACGCCTCGCGCAGCAACCCAAGCTCCGCCTCGCGCCCGACGAAGCGCGCCGAGACCAAGTAGCTCTCGCGGTAATCACTGCGGTCGGCGAGGTTGCGCCCCAACGCCGAGGCCAACACATTGCCCGCCTCGCGTGCCGAGCCGTAGCGGTGTTCCGGCTGTTTGCTCAGCAAGCGCTTCATCACCTCGCGCAGGGTCAGGTAGGCGTGGCGGTCGGCACCGGTCGCCAGCTCCGAGAGCAGGCTGATGGAGGTCAAGTCCGGCTCGGCGTTCAAGATTTCGAAAATTAGGTAAGTCGGCTCCGTCACCTTGAACGGGTGTGAGCCGGTCAACACCTGATACA
>JALONY010000378.1 GCA_025454715.1 Anaerolineae bacterium | reverse complement strand
CGGAGGACGGTATGACCGAGATATTGCTGACACGCTTATTGCGCGCTGTGCTGGGCGTCACCCGCGTAGACCGCATTTATGCCTTCGATACCGGCGCGCACTTGGTCGAGCACGTGATGGTAGACCCCAAAGCGCCCGCCGAACCCAACATCACCGACTTCATGCGGAGCTTGGTGAGCAAAGCCTTAACCAGCCGCCAATTGGTGCTGTCCAACAACACCTTTACCGACCCCAGCCAAGCCCCCACCACCAACATCGGCATCAACAACCTACGCATTTACGTGGTGTTGCCGGTGCCCGAGGTCGGGGTGCTGTTCCTCGATCAACCGATCGGGGTCGGGGTGGTGCCGCGCCAGACCATCGACCGGCTGTTCAACACGCTCCAAGACATCGCCAGCCAGCCGGACGCCGCCGACCTGAGCGACGAGCACATCGCCCAGCGCTTCGCACTGGCCTAAACAACCGCCGACACCACCCCGCCCGTCCACCCGACCGGCGGGGTGTTCGTTCGTCAGCCCGCCCAGCGCACCGGCTTCATCAGCCCACGGTCGAATTGGGCGAGGTCGCCCGCCACCCGCACCAATTCGGCGCGCACCGCCTCGGCGGTCTGGCGCAGGTCGGTCACGTCCACCCCTTGGCACACCGCCGGAAAACCGGCCAGCCAGCGCAAAGCGCGCTTAATCATCTTGAACGCGCCCATCGGGTTGCCTTGCTCGATGTGATAATAGGCGATGCCGACCTGCAAGATGGCGCGGTACAGCTCGCGCACGGGGTCGGTGGTCTGCGCCCACAGCGCCTCCAACAGGTCGTGTTGGGCGTAATACTCGCCCGCGTTGAACTTGGCGATGGCCTCACGCGCCAGCGGCGGCAACGGCTGCTCGCACGCGCTCATGGCGTGGCTTCGGCGGTGACGACCGGCGTGACCACCGGCTCGGCGTTGGCACGCGGCGGCGGCGCAGGGAAAATCGGCGACAAGATGCTGGCAAGCATGGCGGCCAACAAGACCGCCCCCAACACGAACAGCAACACCCGCCCGATAAAGCGGATTTGCTGGCGTTCTTCGGGCGAGAGCGGCGGACGAGAAGCGTTTGACATAGCGGGGTTCACCTTTGCTGCGAATCAGCCGTGACGTGGTGCAAAAACGCGCCCAACTCGGCGCGGAATACGCGGGTATCGAACGTGCGGGCGTGCGCTTGGCACGCCTCGGGGTCATAGCGGGCGGGGTCGAACGCTTGCAAGGTGGCCATCAACGCCTCGACGGTCATGGCGTCGAACAGTTCGCCCGTCACGCCCGGGCGCACGGTATCGAGCGCGCCGCCCCCGCCATAGGCGATGACCGGACGCCCCGCCGCTTGCGCCTGCACCGGCGTGATGCCGAAATCTTCGAGGCCGGGGAACAAGAACGCCTTGCATCCGGCCATCAGCGCAGGAAGGTCGTCGTCAGGCACATAGCCCAAAAACTCGACGGTCGGCCCCGCGATGGCCTTGAGCGACTCGAGGTCACGCCCGCGCCCGCCCACCTTGAGCGGCAAGCCCAGCGCGGTACACGCCCGCACCGCGAGGTCGATGCGCTTATACGGGATGAGGCGCGACACCACCAAGTAATAATCGCCCACCGCGTCGGTGCGCGCCGCCGCGAAGCGGTCGGTATCGACCGGCGGGAAGATGATGACCGAGTCGCGGTCATAATACTGCTTGATGCGCGCCTGAATCTCGGTCGAGATGGCGATGAAGTGCCCGACGCGCTGGGCGGCGGCGTAATCCCAGCGCTTCATCAGCGCCACCAGCGGGCGCAAGGCGGCCTGCACCAGCCCGCCCAGCCCCTCGCGGGCGACGTAATGCTCGAACTGCCAGACGTAGCGGGTGGGCGCGAGGCAATAGCACACCTGCACCCCGCCCTCGACCCGCAAGCCGTGGCAAAAGCCGCTCTTGTTGGTCAAGACCACGTCGTGGCCGCGCACCGTCAGGCCGCCCCACGCCAGCGGGTACAGCGGCAAATAGGGCTGATGATGGGTGTGGATGGCGGGCAGCTTGTCCATCCATAGCGTCTGGATGGGCAACTGGGCGAAGGCGGGCGGCAACGCCTCGGGCGCGAAAATCGAGGTATAAATCGGGCTGTCGGGGTACATGCGCGCCAATTCGAGCAGCACGTCCTCCGCGCCGCCCATCTGGTTCAGCCAATCGTGGACGAGGGCGATTTTCATCACAGCAAGCGCCTTTGCAGCGGTTTGAAGCTCATGCGGTGGGCGGGGCACGGCCCCAGCCGGTCGAGTCCGGCGCGGTGGGCGTCGCTGCCGGTGGTGGCGGCATAGCCCTTGTTTTGGGCGAAGCCGTAGCCCGGGTATTGCGCGTCCAGCTCAATCATCAGCGCATCGCGGTGGGTCTTGGCCAACAAGCTGGCGGCGGCCACCGTCAGCGAGAGCGAGCCGGAAAATCGCGCCGCAACGACTCGAGGGCGCGCACCATCGCCCGTTTGCTGGCGTTGAGCACGTTGACCTCGGCAATCTCTTGCACGCTGGCCTCGCCGATGCCCCACCCCAGCGCGGCCAAACGCACCGCGTCGGCCAGCCGAAAGCGCGCCTTCATGCTGTTGATGGTCTTGCTGTCGCGCACCCCGCGCAAGCTCTCGCGCACCGGCGCAAGCTCGGGCGGCAACACGACCGCCGCCGCCACCACCGGCCCCGCCCATGCCCCGCGCCCGACTTCATCGAGCCCGGCGATGTGGCGGAACCCTTGCGCGTGGTATTGCTCCTCAAGGCTGGTGCTGGCCGTCTTTGGCTCGCGCATACACCCCCTTTGCCCAATTGCGCCGGATGTCCCAAATCTCGCGCAGCATTTTGAGCGAGTCTTGCACCACCTTGATTTTGCTGTCGGTGTTGGCGTACCAGTGGATGGGCACCTCGCGGATGGCATAGCCCCGCCGCAAGGCGATGAAAATCAGCTCGACATCGAAGCCGATGCCGGTGGTGCGCTGCACGTTGAACAAATCCTCGGCGGCGGCGCGGTTGAACATCTTGAAGCCGCACTGCGTGTCCTCGAACTCGCGAACCGCCGTCAGCTTGATGATCCAGTTGTTGATGCGCCCAATCAGGTGGCGATACTCCGGCTCGTTGAAGCGCTTGGCGCCCTTGCCCTCGCGGGTGGCGATGGCCACATCGACCCCCGCCAGCTTGGGCGGCATGAAGTCGAGAATCCATTGGATGGGCATCGACAAATCGACATCGCACATGAAGCGGTACTCGCCCTGCGCCGCCAACATGCCCGCCCGCACCGCCAAGCCCTTGCCCCGCGTCTCGACCTGCATCGGGCGGATGTAAGGCATCCGGCTGGCGTACTCCTGCGCGATGGCGTAGGTGCGGTCATGGCTCCCGTTCTCGACGATGATGACCTCCGCCGAAAACGGCTGGGTCTTCAGGAAGGCGTCAATCTGGTCGAGGCAAGGCGGCAAGCGCTCTTCTTCGTTGTGCGCGGGCAAGACAATCGACAGCCACGGTTGTGCGCCTTCGGTCAAATCGGTCACATTTCCCCCTCACGTGCGGCGGGTTCACCCCTGCGGCGGGGATAAAATACGCTCAAGATAGTCCAACGATACCACGCGGCTGGCCTGCACGGCGCGGCGCTTGTGGCGCGCCCGCACTGCCCCCCACAGCCCCGCCCACATCCCGCGCAAACGGGCGCGGGCGGCCTCGCCTCGCCATGCGCGCACGGCGTCGAAAAAATCGCGCAGTTGGGCGCGCACCATTTTACCGCCGTGCTTGCGCCACAGGTCGGCGGGGATGACCTTGGCCAGCAACAACAGGCCGTTGCGCCCCGCGTAATAGCTGGCCGTCACGCCGCCGCCGGTGGCCGAAAGATGATGGTACACGACCGCTTTGGGCGTGTAAAGACACCGCCAACCGGCCAATTGCGCCCGCCAGCCGAGGTCTACGTCCTCCATCAAGAAGAAGAAGTCGTCGTCCAATAGCCCAATCTGGTCGAGCATCTCGCGCCGGTAGGCCCTGGTCGAGCATCTCGCGCCGGTAGGCCGACGAGCCGCCGCACGCGCTAAACACGAAGTCCTCGTGGTCGTATTGGCCGTCGTCCTTTTGCCACACCCCGCGGTTGCCCGCCCGCCCGTCGAGGCTGAAGGTATCGCCGGTGGTGTGGATGTGGTCGCGCCGGTCGAACAACAGCATCTTGCTGGCCACGCTGCCCACCTGCGGATGACGGGCGAAGGCGTCCATGACGTGCGCCGCCCATGTCGGCTCCACCTCGGTATCGTTGTTCAGCAGGCAAATCACCGCGCCCGAGGCGGCCTTCATGCCCGCGTTGCACGCACCGGTAAAGCCGGTGTTGGTCGGCAGCTCAATCAAGCGCACCCACGGGTACTCGGCCTTCACGAACATCTGCGACCCGTCCGACGAGGCGTTATCGACCAAAATCACCTCGATGCTGGGATAGGTCTGGGCGCGCAACGAGTCGAAGCAGACTTGCAAAAAGTGCTTGCCGTTCCAGTTGGGGATGACGACCGAGAAAAGCGGTGAGTCGTTCAACGGGCGTCCTTATCTTTGGTGCGCG
>JALONY010000377.1 GCA_025454715.1 Anaerolineae bacterium | reverse complement strand
GGCCACGCCGACGTGCCCGACGATGCCGCCGCCGAAGAAGCTGCGCCCGCCGCGCTCCGATTTGGTGTTGTCGTAGAGCTGGGTGGGCAGGACGAGGTGACCCGGGGCGTACTCCTCGCGCAGGGAGCCGCAGGCGTTGGCGGCGAGGATGAACCGCACGCCCAACATCTTGAGGGCGTACAGGTTGGCGCGGTAGGGGACTTCGCTGGGCGTCAGGTGGTGGCCGAGGCCGTGGCGCGCCAAAAATGCGACGCGCTGGCCGCGCAACGTCCCGACCACGATCGGGGCGCTGGGCTTGCCGAACGGGGTTTCGAGGTCGTGGGTTTCTTTATCGGTCAGCTCCGGCATGTTGTACAGGCCAGAGCCGCCGATGACGGCGATGCGGGCGATGGGGTCGGTCATGATGAGGGCTCCTTGGTTAGGCGGGCGCGTCGGTGAAGTCGATGCGGAAGTGCAATTTGCCGATGCCGATGATGTCGCCATGGGTGATGATGACGGGGCGGTCGATCGGGGTGCCGTTGAGGGTGGTGCCATTGCGGCTGTTGCGGTCTTCGAGCCACCATTGCACCCCTTTTTGCGTCAGGGTGGCGTGCTCATTGGAGGTGGCGCTGTCTTCGAGCTGGATGGTGTTGGTGGGGGCGCGGCCAAAGCTGGTATAAGGCGTGAGCGGGTGGCTGGTGCCGGTCTTGACCAGCTTACCGTCCATCGGCAGCAGCGCGACGATTTGGCCGTAGCTGCGGCGCGCCGAGCCTTGGGTGTGGGCGGCTTGGCGCAGGTCACGGTAGAGCAGGGCGGCGATGGCCAGCACGAACGCGCCCAGCACCATCGCCGAGGCCACCCGCAAGACGAACAAAACCAGCGTGATATCCACCTGCGCCTGCTTTCTGTGTGGAGGGGGTCAGACTTGCTCGAGGGTGTCGGTGGGCGGTGCCAGCGGCTCATCGGGGCGGTCTTCGATGTAAATCAGGCGGCTACGCCCGATTTCGATCACGTCGCCGCTGCGGAGGCGGTGCTCTTGGGTCGGCCTGCCGTTGATGCGCGTGCCGCGGGTGCTGCCGACATCGAACAAGAGCCGGTCGCTGCCGCGTTGGCGGATTTGGACGTGATGGCGCGAGACATACGGGTCATCGATGGTCACGTCGTTGTCTTCCATCCGCCCGATGTTGATGATGGTGCCGACCAATGGGGCGGTGAGCTGCCCGTTAATCAAGAGGTGGGCGGTGGGCGGGGCGGGCTGTGGGCTGGGCACGTTGACCGCCGCGAGACCCGCGGTGCCGCTGTTGGGGTCGTCGGTGTGTTGGGCGCTGACCTGCGGGTGGTGCGGCTGGCAGGTGGGGTCGGGGGTGAGGGTGATGGCGGGCTGGCGCGACAGGCGGTACTCGTTTTGGGCGGCCAGCGACACCAGATAGGCCGCCAGCTTGTCGATGACCTCGGCCTCGCGTTCGCGCAGGCGGGCATAGGCGCCGTCGTGCACGGTGACGCGGTACACGTCTGGGGCGACCGGATGCGGGGTGCCCGCCTCGTGGCGCACGCCGCCCTCCATGGCGCGGGCGAGGTGCAGGGCGAGGTCGAACACGTCGAGGCGGGGGCCGAACGCCGCGGCGAACGTGGATTCAATCCAGCGTTCGAGGCGCGCTTCGAGGCGTAAGATGTGGTCGTCGTGTGAGTTGCTCATGGCGCGGATTATACACGGCTTGGGGGCGTAACCAACATACGAGAGTCGGGTGGGCGTGGGGTAAAAACAGCGCAGGGCGCGCCAGCTCGTGCCGGTGCGCCCTGCGGGGTGGTGCGGATGTGCGCGTTTAGCGCTCGCGGTAGACGAACACCGGCGAGGTCGGGACGTTGCTCAGCCACGCATCGGTCGTCTCGAAGTTGCCCGCGGTTTGGTTTTCTTCGCGGTAGGCCTCGAGCCACGTGTCGAAAGCGATGCGGCGGGCGCGCTCGATTTCGGCCTCGGTCGCGTCGCGTTGCTCACGGGCGCGCACTTGGATGATGTGGAAGCCGAACTCGGTCTCGACGGGGCCGACGATTTCGCCAATCGGGGCGTCCTTGACGGCGTCGGCGAACTCGGTCACGTAGTTGGAGACGGCTGTCCAGCCCAGCTCGCCACCGTTGGCACCGCTGCCGGTGTCGGTGGAGACGGCCTTGGCCAGCTCGGCGAACGACTCACCGGCTTGTAGGGCTTGCAGCACGTCGTTGGCCGCCTCTTCGGTCTCGACCAAGATGTGGCGCGAGTCGGCGTAGAGGGTGGTCTCTTCGGTGCTGCCCTCGTCCAAGGTCTCGGCAATCACGTCTTGCAGCGCCAAGTAGCGGAAGTACTCGCGCACGGTCTGCTCGCTGACGTTGGCTTGTTGCGCCACCTCGCTGACCAGTGAGCGCTTGCGCTGCTCGAAGTCCTCGCGGACTTCATCGGCGGTGCGGGTGGGCTCGGCGGTGGCCGTAGCGACCGGCGTGACGGTCGGGGTGGCGGTGATGCCGCCCTCGAGGGTGGCGGGGTGGCGGTCGGCTCGGTGGTCGGGGTGGGCGAGACGAACGGGGTCGGGGTGCTGGTCGGCTCGGTGGTCGCGGTCGGCTCGGCACCAATCAGGGCGACGGCCTCGGGGTCGTAGCCGATGACATCGTTAATCTTCTGCTCGATTTGCTCGTCGGTGACGGTCAGGCCATTGGCGGCGGCGTACTGCTCGATCAAAGCTTGATCGACCATGTCGTCCAGCACGCGCAAGCCCATCACCTCGGGGGAGCCCAGCTCGTTGTAGTAGGTGGCGAACGGCTCGGTACCCAGCACCGATTGGGCGGCGGTGTTGACATCGACGCCGAATTGCTCGACGGCGTCGTTGAGCGCGTTGTTGACGACCGCGACTTGGACGGCGCGCTCGAGGCGGACGCGCTGGGCGAACTGCGCCACGCTGATGGTCTGGTCGTTGATGCGTGCGACGGTCTGGGACGGGCGGATGAACCCGTCAACCACCACGCCGATGAGCACCAGCACGATGATGAGCGCAAGCGCACCACCGAGGCCGATGAACAAAAAGCGCCCAAGCTCGGCTTCCTTGTCTTGGCGCGACATCAGGTCGCGGTTGGGGTTGAGGCGGAGCGCTTTTTGCAGGCGGGTGGGCTCTACGGGCTTCTGAGCCGCCTTGCGCTCGGCGCCGGTCTTGGGCAACGGGGGATTCTTCGGCATGATGCGGCTCCGTCGGGCGGGTTATTCGCTGGCGTTGACGAAAGGCAGCAACGCCAAGTGACGGGCGCGCTTGACCTCGCGGGCGAGCTGGCGCTGGCAACGGGCGCAGTTGCCGGTCTGGCGGCGCGGCTTGATGCGCCCCGACTCGTTGATGTTGCGGCGCAGCGTCTCGATGTCCTTATAGTCGAAGCAACGGCCTTCGGGGCAATACGAGCCACGACGACGGGCGCCGCCGCGCTCGCCACCGCGCCCGCCGCCGCCGCGCCCAGTGCTCTCGGTCTCGTTGTCGTTCTGACGTTCTTCTTGGTCGCTCATGGTTGTTCCTCGTTGGGGTGTTCTGGCGGGGGTTCCGCCGCTAGGGGTGGGGGCTAGGCGCGCCCACGCCGGGGGTCGTAAAGAGAAAAGGGGAGGGGCTTAGCCCTCGTAATCGTCGTCGAATGCGTCATCGTCGCCGTCGTCATCGCGGCGGTCGCCCAGTTGCTTCATCTCTTGGGCGACGACCTCGGTGCGGTAGTGCTTCTTGCCGTGGTCGTCCTCCCAGCCGCGGGTTTGCAGGCGACCCTCGATGTAGACTTGTTGCCCTTTGGTCAGGCGGCTCTTGCAGATTTCGGCCAAGCGCCCCCAGACCACGATGTTGAACCACTCGGTTTTTTCGCGGCGTTCGCCATCTTGGGTGGTGTAGACATGGCTGACGACCGAGACATCGAAATTGGCGACGGGCGCGCCGCTGGGCGTGTAGCGCAGTTCGGGGTCGCGCCCGACATGCCCGATAATCATGACTTTGTTCAGACCGCGTGCCATAAGCCGCACCTCAGCCGCTGCTCGTGCGGCGCACACTGCGTGAGAAGAAAGCCGCCTGTTTACTCGTCCTTGCGAACGATCAGGTGGCGCAAGATTTGGGGCGCGAGGGTGAAGCTGCGCTCCAGCTCTTCCATGTGCTTGGCCTCGACGCTGGCGTCGAACAGCACATAGTAGCCTTCGCGTTGGCGCTCGACCTCATAGGCCAGCTTGCGCCGACCCCAGCGGTCGATGCGGTTGACCTTGCTGGCGCCGTCTGCTTCGACCCAGCCCTTGGCTTGATCCACGATTTCGTTGATTTGGTCGTCGGTGCCTTCAATACGAACGATGAAGGTGACTTCGTAGTCCCTTGACACGATGCTTATGTCCTTTCCACGGACATCAGCCCCACCGCAGCACGGGGTGCGCTGCTTGGGGCGAAAAGGATGTGAAATGCCCGCCCGTCAACGGGGCGGCAACAGGCGAATGGTACAAGACCACCCACGATTGTTCAATATGCAACCCGTGCCGCGCTCAATCCGGCCTGACCGACCCCGACCAACATTTGGTACACTCTGAGGCGACAAGCCAAACCGAGCGGGAGATGGGCGTGTGGTAGATGTGTCGATCATCATCGTGAGCTGGAACGTGGCCGACCTGCTGCGCGATTGCTTGCACAGCGTGTATGGCGCGCCGTGGGCTGGGCGGACGTTCGAGGTCATCGTGGTCGATTCGGCCAGCGCCGACGACACGGTTGCGATGTTGGGGCGCGAGTTCCCGCAGGTCATCAGCGTGCCGCAGGCCGAGAACCTCGGCTATACGCGCTGCAACAACCTCGGGCTGGCGCTGGCCAAGGGGCGTCACCTGCTGCTGCTCAACCCCGATACGCTGGTGTTGGGCGACGCGCTGGCGCAGCTCTCGGCCTATCTGGACGCACACCCCACCAATCGACGCGGCGGCGCTTGCCGAGCCGTGCGCTGGCCTTTTTGGAGAGCACGTGGCTAGAGCCGCTGGCTCCCAAAGCTTGGCTGAGCGCGTACCGTGTGGAAGAACGCCCCGACCGTGACACGTTCGAGGTCGATTGGATGCAGGGGTCGTGCTTGATGGCACGCCGTGAGGTTTATGAGCGCATCGGCGGCCTCGACGAGGGATTTGTGATGTTTTATGAAGAGATGGATTGGTGCCGCCGTGCCAAGCTGAACGGGTGGGGCGTGGTGTACGTCGGGACGGCGCAAATCGTGCATTTGGGCGG
>JALONY010000376.1 GCA_025454715.1 Anaerolineae bacterium | reverse complement strand
TCGATGTCGCCAATCGGGCGGTTCGTCCACGCGCACACGTCGCCGTCACAGGCGATGTAGTGGTTGGCGTCGGGGCGTGCCTCACCGGCCACGGCCTCGCCATCGGCGGCGGTGACGACGCCGGAGACCGGCGACTCGGCGCACCCGGCGCCCGGGGTGCAGGTGTAGACGGACACAGCGTAAAACGTCGGTTCATCGGGGGTGGTGTTCCTGTTTGGCTTTTGCGGTATCGATGTATGTATCATGCTTTTGGCGGATGTGCAAATGGGGGGAGTTGCTATTGGGTAGACGAGTGACGGCGTAGCATCTCTTGCACCGCCTTGATACTGTAATGTGGGGTGTTGCTGTGGATGATGGCGTGACAATTCGGGCAAACGGGACGTAAATCGCGTATCGGGTCGATTTCGTACTCGGCTTGCCGCTCTGAAATCGGTTGGAGATGGTGGACGTGGATGATGTCTTGCCCTGCCTCGCCGTACATCTCTTCGAGGCTCATGCCACACACTGCACAGCGATAACCGTAATAATCGAGGCAGGCACGGCGCGCCTTCGGGTTACGCTCATAGCGGTTTATCCGAACGCGAACTAAGCCACCTTCCAGATAACGGGGTTCCTCGATGGCCTCACCAGCAAGCAATTTTTCTTCGACGATATCTGATTGGCCGAATTGATAGACCGCTTCGAGCGCTTCAGCCAATTCTGGCCGCATGATCCACATGTAAAATCTTTTCTGTTCACCTGTAAATAAGACTTGCCAGCCAGTTGGTTGTGACTTTTCGTTTAGATATTCCGGTAGTTCTCTCTTTCCATAAACTCTGGAAATCTTCATCCCTAATCTACTGATTTGTTGACTGGGGATTTGATAATTGGGCAATCCCAAACGCTGCGCAACTTCGGTAGCGCTCAAGCTTTGGTTGGGCGCGTAATAGACCTCTTCCAAAACCCGTCGGCATAGCTCGGTCATGCCGAAACGCTCGAAATACTGGATGAAGTCTTGTGAGGTCAGTAACATCGTCATTTCCTCGTTTTTGGAGGGGCACTGCGATGGGGTGGTTCGCGCAAATCCCGATGGGGGTTTGGGGGGTGTTGGCGCTGGGGGTGGCGTTGGTGTTCGCGCTGGTCGTGCCGTCTGCCGAGGCGGTGGCGCGCTTGGACGGTCTGACCTTTTGGGTGGTGCGCTGGTTCCATAGCCTCGTGTGGGTGTTGCTGGCGGCCTCGTTTTTCGTGCGTGCCGCCCAGCGCCCCGAATGGTTGGGGCTGGCCAACCTGCTGGCGATGGCAGGCGGGCTGTGTTATGTGGTGTATCTGGTCACGGTGTCACGAGCGGGGGTCTAACCCCGCCCCGCCGGTCATAGCACGGCGGCGGGCAGGCGCACCGTCAGGGTGGTGCCCTCGCCTTGCGTGCTTTGCAGGTGGATGGTGCCGCCGTGCAGCTCGACCGCCCGCTTGATGATGGCCAGCCCCAAACCGGTGCCCGAAATGTGCTCGACGTTGCTGCCGCGATAATACGGCTCGAACAAGCTGGGCTGGTCTTTGAGCGGGATGCCGATGCCGCGGTCGGCCACCTCGATCGAGATGCGCTCGCCCTCGCGCCACAAGCGCACCGACACCGGCAAGCGCTGGGTCGAGTAACGCACCGCGTTGCTCAGGATGTTCTCGATGATTTGGCGCACCAAGGTGTTGTCGCCAATCAGGTGATAATCGTTGGGCTCGATGGTGCAGGTGATGGGCTGGTTGGGGTAGGTGATGCGGAACTGATCGACGATGCTGAGGGTAATCACGTCCAGCTCCAGCCGCACCGCCGTGACCGCCGTGATGCCCTCGTCCAGCCGCCCCATCGTCAGCATGTCGTTAATCATCGACAACATGCGCTGCGTGTCGCGGTGGATGTTCTCGGCCAATTCGCTGCGGCGCGCCTCGTCCATGCGCGCCCCGAGGCGCATCAGGTTCTCGGCGCTGCTTTGGATGCTGGTCAGCGGTTGCTTGAGCTCGTGGGTGGTGAATTCGACCATGCGGCGGCGTTGCTCGTTGAGGGCGCGTTCGCGGTCAAGCTGGATGAGCAAATTTTCGGCCTTGGCGCGCTCTTCTTGGGCGGCGCGGCGGCTGCTGCGCTCTTCCAGCGCGTTACGCACCGCGTTGCCCAAGCGCCCCAAGCGGTCTTTCAGCAGGTAATCGGTTGCGCCCGCCTTCATGATTTCGACCGCCACCTCTTCGCTGAGCGTGCCGGTAATCAGGATGAAGGGCACCTCGAGTCCGCGCTCGCGCAGGGCGGCCAAGGCGCGCACCGCGTCGTAGCCGGGCAAGTTGTAATCGGCCAAGATGATGTCGAGTTCGTCACTCAGGGCCCCGAGGTACTCCGCCTCGTTCTTGACGACCCGCGCCGATAATTTGAAGTCGGCGCGCATCAGCTCGCGCCGAACCAAGAGGGCGTCATCGGGGTTGTCTTCCAGCATCAAAACGGTCAGGGCGGTCACGAGGCAGCCGATCTTACGATTTGTCTTAACACAAGCATTACACACACCCATTGTAGTCGATATGTTCGGTTTGGGCGAACACGAAATTTTCGCAAGTGGTATATGCTGTTGTCCAGTGCAGAACTATTAGGCTTGTGCAAGGGAACGGTTATGAAACGGTTTGTTTGGGTGCTTCTAACGCTGGTGCTGACGATGAGCGGTGCAGGGGCGCAGTTCGTGCCCATTACGCCCGAGGCGGTGGCGGCGGTCGATGTGGTGCGCGCTTATGGCACCGGCATCCCGACCGGGGGCGGGTTCTCGCCCGACGGGTTGCGATTGGCCTTAATCGGCACGTTCGGGGTGCAAGTCTACACCTTTTCGGCGCCCGACCTGCCGGAGACGTTCGGCGGGGAGCGCTTTCCGGCCAGCGCGTTCGCCTTCTCGCCCGATGGGGTGCAGTTGGTGGTCGGTGGGCAAGATTATGGCTTGCGCGCCTATGACCTGAGCGGCCAGCGCCCGCCCCTGACCGAATATCCCAGCGCGGTGGGCGCCCCGACCGACGCGGCCTATCACCCCAGCGGCGCGCCATTGGCCATCTCCACCTATACCGCCCCGGGGGAAATCTTGTTGCTCGACCCGCTCGACCTGAGCGTGCAGGCCACGTGGAGCCCGCCGCTGGCCATCATCACGCAACTGGCCTACAGCCCAGACGGGGCGCGGGTGGTGGTCGGTGACCGTGACGGGGCGGCGGCCTTGCTCGATTCGCAGACTGGCGAGGCGCTCATGACATGGCCGGACGGGCAAGGGAGCGCCGTCACCGACCTGCGCTTCGACGCCGACGGCGCGGCGGTCTGGATTGGCCACGCGGACGGGCAAGCCCGCCGCTACACGTTGCCCGATGGCACGTTCGGTGGTGCGGTGCCACTGGCCGAGGCGTTCACGCCCACATTCCCCGACTTGTCGCTCGACATCACCCCCAGCACCGTGACCATCACCGACACCAGCGCGGCCTTCTCGTTTAGCCTGCCGTTCATGGACGGGGTGCGGGCGGTGGCCGTGACCGACGACGGTCTGGGTATCGCGATTGGCGGCGGCGGCACGGTCGGCGGGTTGTTCAGCCGTGACGGCACGCTGTACGCCAATGTGTTCACCGAGTCCGCGCCCATCCGCACCATGGCCTATAC
>JALONY010000375.1 GCA_025454715.1 Anaerolineae bacterium | reverse complement strand
GGCGACAACCTCGACGCCATCCGCAAGCACATCATGAACAGTAAGGACGGTGAGCTGCGCGTGGTGGTGCTCAAGCCGGACTCCAAAGCGGTGGACGACGCCAAGCGCCAAATCGACGACCAAGTGACCTACCAAGTCCAAGAATTGCGCGAGCAACTCCAGCGCACCCTGACCGGTCGGTTCGAGATGATCCGGCGCTGGAACCTGCCCGGCAAGTTCGAGGCGCGGGTCTTGGATTTCAACCCGGGCATCAGCATGGTCATCGTGGACGCGCACCGCGCCAAAGGCCAAGCCGTGGTCGAGTTGTACGGCTTCGGGCAAGAATCGACCGCCAAGCGCATGAGCATCGAAATCAAGAATACCGAGTCGGCGGTCTGGTTCGATTATTGGACGGATCAATACGAGCGGATGTGGGAATTGGCCAAGCCCATCGAAACCCTCGACGTGGCGCCCAAGCCGCCGAGCCGCATCTGATGATGGCCGCGCCGCGCCCGAGGGTGTACGTCGCGTTGGGGGGCAATATCGACCCCCAGCGCTGGTTGCAATATGGCCTAGACCGCCTGCGCGAGGCGGGCGAGGTGCTGGCGGTCTCGTCGGTCTACGAGACTCCGCCGTTCGGCTACCTCGACCAGCCGAACTTTTTGGACGTGACGATCGGGATGCACACCGACCTATCGCCGACCGCCTTCAAGCAGTTGCTATACCAAATCGAGGGCGAGACCGGCAGGGTGCGCGCCAACCAAAAGACCAAGTGGGGGCCGCTGGAGCTCGACCTCGATATTTTGCTGTGGGGCGAGACGGCCTTCACGTTCGGGGACAAGCCGTGGCGGGTGCCCAACGAGGGCATCGCGCAGTATGCGGCGGTGGCGGTGCCGCTGGCCGAGATTGCGCCCGAGGCGGTCTACCCGCTGACGGGGGAGCGCATCGCCGACATCGCGGCGCGCTTGGGGCGCGATGGGTTCAGCCTGCGCCCCGATGTGGTGGTACGGTGACCGCCTCTTTGCCCACCTTCACCCTCGGCACCACCTCGTACATCTACCCGGGCGACCTCGTGCACAACGCCGAGCGCTTGGCTGGTCAGGTCGGCGACATGGAGTTGGTCTTGTTCTCGACCGACGACGGCCAAACCAATTACCCCGACGCCGAAACCATCCGGCGCTTGGCCGAGGTGAGCGCGCAACACGGCCTGACCTATACCGTGCACTTGCCGTTCGATTTGCAACACGACCCCACCCGCGAACACCCGTCCATCACGCACGCCAAGCGCGTGATGGACAGCACCCACCCCCTGAACCCGTATGCCTATGTGTTCCACCTCGAGGGCACGGGCGCGGGGGGCGGGCGCTGGGCAGACGACGGCATCCGCGCCATCGAGGCCGTGCTACCGCTGGCCACCACCCCGCGCCAATTGACGCTCGAAAACCTCGAAAATTACCCGCCCGACCCGTTGGAGCCGGTATTTTCTGCCCTGCCCATCGCCCGCGCCCTCGACATCGGCCACCTGTGGAAGGCGGGGCTCGCGCCTGAGACCTATTACGACCGCTGGTTGCCCAACAGCCGCGTCATCCACCTGCACGGTTGCCGCCCCGACCCCGTCACAGGCCGCAACACCGACCATTTGTCTCTGGACGCCCTCGCGCCCGACCGCTTAGACTCGGTCGTCCGGCGCGTGTGGGGGTGGTCGGGCGTCCTGACGCTCGAAGTGTTCGAGGCCGACTATTTCACCAGCCGCGCCGCGCTCGACCGGACGATTGCCGCGCACCGATAAGGACACCCCTGTGAGTTACCCCCATTGGCATATCCCGCCGCTCGACCACGTAGCGATGGAGGACGCCCGCACGCACCAAGACCGCCTGCTCAAGCCTCGTGGCGCGCTCGGCCTGCTCGAGGCGCTGTCGGTGCGCGTGGCCGGCATGACCGGTGGGCGCGCATGGCGCCCGACCCCGCCCGCCGCCTGCCTGTTCGCCGCCGACCACGGCGTGATGGCGCATCAGGTCAGCACCGTGCCACAAGCCATCACCGCCTATATGGTGGCGCAATTTTGCGACGGGCGCGCCGCCGTCAACGTGCTGGCGCGCCAGATGGGCGCACGGCTCCGCGTGGTCGATGTCGGCGTCGTGGGCGACCTGCCCGACCTGCCGACCGTGGACGGTGTGACGTTCAGCCGCGCCAAAATCGCGCACGGCACCCGCGACTTTACCCAAGCAGACGCCATGACGCCCGCCCAAGCCGCCGCCGCGGTGCAGGTCGGGGCAACGGCGGCGCGTGCCGCCCTCGACGACGGCGCGGCGTGTCTGGTCATCGGCGAGATGGGCATCGGCAACACCACCAGCGCCAGCGCCTTGATTGCGGCCTTGACCGGCGCGCCCGCCGCCGCGGTCACCGGGCGGGGCACCGGTTTGGACGATGACGGCTACGCCCGCAAAGTCAGAACGGGATGGCGGGCGCGATGCTGGCCGCTGCCGAGCGGCGGGTGCCGGTCGTGATAGATGGGTTGATTTGCACGGCGGCAGCGTTGGCCGCCCAGCACATCGCCCCGCCGGTGGTCGATTACCTGATTGCCGGGCATTGTGGCGCGGAGCCCGGGCACCGCATCGCGCTCGACCGGCTTGGGCTGGTGCCGTTGCTGCATTTGGATATGCGCTTGGGCGAGGGCACGGGGGCGTTGCTGGCGCTCCCGCTGATCGAGGCGGCCATGCGGACGCTCGACCAAATGGGGACGCTCGATGTGGGCTGACCTGCGGACGGCATGGGCGTTCTTGACCATCGTGCCGGTCGGTTTCCCCGCTGGGGAGCGCCCGGCGGGATGGTCGTTCGGGTGGTTTTGGCTGGTCGGCCTCGCGATTGGGGCAGGAATCCTGCTGTTGCGGCAGGTCTTGCCGCTCCCGCCCGAGGCCGCCGCGTTCGTCGTGCTGCTGGCGTGGGTGGTGGTGACCGGTGGCCTACACCTCGACGGTTTCGGCGACTCGTGCGATGGGGTGCTCTCGACCGCCGCGCCGGAGCGCCGCCTCGAGATTATGAAAGACCCGCGCACCGGCTCATGGGCGGTGATTGGGCTGGTGATGCTGCTGTTGGGCAAGTGGCTGGCGATTGCCCAGACCGCGCCGCTCCTGCTGCTGGTCGCACCGGTCGCTGGCCGTTGCGCGATGGTGTGGGCGGCGCAGGTCTTCCCCTATGCCCGCACCGGCAACAGCTTGGGCGGCTATTTCCGAAACGGGCTGGGCTGGCGGCAGGTCATCGGGTGTAGCGCGGGCGCATTGCTGGTCGTGATGTGGGTCGGCGGGCGGGCGTGGCTGGCCGTGCCAGTTGCCGCCGTGACGGTCGGGCTGGTCGGCGGGTGGATGGCGCGGCGCTTGGGCGGCGGCCTGACCGGCGACAGCTACGGGGCAATTTGTGAGCTGACCGAAGTCTTGTGCGTGTGGGGGATGGCGACATGGGCGAGCTGATTCTGTTGTTGGGCGGGGCGCGTAGCGGCAAGAGCCACTACGCCGAGACGTGGGCAAAAGACCACGGACAAACGGTGCTGTTCGTCGCCACCGCCCAAATTTATGACGAAGAGATGCGCGAGCGCATCGAGGCGCACCGCGCCACCCGCCCGCCGGAGTGGCACACCCTCGAAGCACCGCTGTGGGTCAGCCGAGCGGTGGCCGAGGCCAGCCTGCCCACCCCCGATACGGTGATTGTGGACTGCCTGACCCTCTTGACCTCCAACGCGCTGTTGGCCTTGCCGGAAGACTGCACCCAAGCCGAGGCCGACGCGGCCATTATGGCGCAGACCGAGGACGTGTGGCGGGCGGTGCAAGCATCCGAGGCGACATGGTTGGTGGTGACCAACGAGGTCGGGATGGGGGTGGTGCCGCCCTATCGGTTGGGGCGCTTCTACCGCGATGCGCTGGGGCGCGCCAATCAATGGCTGGCGCAACGCGCCGACCGCGTGCTGCTGTTGGTGGCCGGCCTACCGTGGGCGTTGAAGGGGTGAGGCAATCTCTCCGCTCAGGTTGACCTAACCAATCAACACGACCGGCCTCGCGTGCAGTGCGCACGAGGCCGGTCGCGCCATCGGCTTAGCTCAGCACGTCCTCGACCGCCCCCAGCGCGAGGCCGGTAGCGGCCTGCACCGACGCCAGCACCGCCCGCGCAGGCTCCAGCACCGCCAGCATCAACGCCGCGTGTTGCGGGTGTTCCCCGTAGCTCAGGTGGTCGCGTAGCGCCACGGTGGTCTCAATCAGCCAACGCGCCGCCACCAACACCCGATAGAACCCCAACCCCTCGACCTCCCCGCCGGTCACCCGCTCGTACTCGGCCAACACCTGCGCGGCCAAGGCGGCTTGGCCGGTGCGCTCCAACGTCAACAACGTCCACGCGAGGTCGTAGCGTGGGTCGCCGATTTGCCACGCCCAATCCAGCACATACGGCATCCCACGCGGGTCGAGCACCACGTTGGACGGCACGAAATCGCGGTGTGTGACCACCGGCGCGCTGCACGGCACGCTCCCGCGCCGCGCATACAGCCACTCGATCAGCGGG
>JALONY010000374.1 GCA_025454715.1 Anaerolineae bacterium | reverse complement strand
TGGTCATGGCTTCGGGGTCTCCTTGGGTGTGGGTAAACGGGTTCGACGCAATAAAAAAGCCGCCGTCCAGCAAGTCTGGGCGGCGGCCTTGGGGTACACGCGCTCTCATGACGAGGCGCAGCACGGCGCTCCAGACGGTGGGGCTGGCCATTTGGCGGCTTTTTTGGCTTTCAGGGTGAAGCTGGTCTGGAGGGTGGTGCTGTGCATCTTGGGTGTCCCTTGGGGGTGGTGTCGGTCAGGTCGGCCAGAAAACAAAAACGCCCGCACGAGGTGTGCGGGCGTCCATTCGGTCAGCTTTTGGGGTGTCGCTGGTTCAGCGCAACGCAAAAAGCCCGCACATCAGGGTGTGGGGTGGGTTTTGCCTGCTTTTTTGCCGAACGAGATGAACAAGTACATGACAGCCTGTTTTCTGGTTGCGTAGCGCCAACGATGCAGAGAATAACGCGGGTTTGCCAGCTTTTCAAGCCCACTCATCAAACGCTCATCTTATAGGCGCCCTCCTACACCCCCATTTTTGGGGTTATGTGCATAATGCACAACAAAAACCCGCTTGTCAAAGTGCACATTGTATGAAACAATATGGGCGACCCATAAAAACTTGTTGTGAAATGCTTGTTACCCCCTTTTCGCCCACCCCCTAACCCCCGCCCAAAAGGAGTGCGCTGCTCGGTATCGGCAGCCAAAACCCCACCATGGCCTTCGTAGAAAACAGCATCAACCCGTATGATGTCGCCCTGCAACAGTTCAACCGCGCCGCGGCCAACCTGCGTGAAATCGACGACAACATCCTGAATTACATGCGCTACCCGCGCCGCGAGTTCACGGTCAACTTTCCGGTGCGGATGGACGACGGCAGCACCAAGATGTTCACCGGCTACCGCGTGCACCACAGCACCGTATTGGGGCCGTCCAAGGGCGGCATCCGCTACGACATGCACGTCTCGATGGACGAGGTGCGCGCCCTCGCCATGTGGATGAGCTGGAAGTGCTCGCTGGTTGGGTTGCCTTACGGCGGTGCCAAAGGTGGCGTCATCGTTGACCCGCGGGTCATCAGCGTCGGCGAGAAAGAGCGCCTGACCCGCCGCTACGCCTCGGAGCTGATCCCGCTCATCAGCCCGCACAGCGACGTGCCCGCCCCCGACATGGGCACCGACGGCCAGACCATGGCGTGGATTATGGACACCTATAGCATGACCATGGGCTACTCGGTACCGGCCATCGTGACCGGCAAGCCGCTGATGATTGGCGGTAGCGAGGGGCGCAAGCAAGCGACCGGTCGCGGTGTCGTCACGGTGATGATGGAGGCGATGCGCCGCGCTGGCATCACCGACTTCGGCAAGGTGCGCGTGGCGGTGCAGGGCTTCGGCAACGTCGGCTCGCACGCCGCCTACTACGCCCACGAGAACGGCTTCAAGGTCGTGGCGCTCACCGACATCCACGGCGGCATCTACAACGCCAACGGCCTGCACATCCCCTCGGTCATGGAGCACCAGACGATTTACGGCACCATCGTCGGCTTCCCGGGCGCTGACTCCATCACCAACGCCGAATTGCTCGAGATTGAATGTGACGTGCTGGTGCCCGCCGCGCTGGAAAACCAAATCACCGGCCACAACGCCAACAACATCAAGGCCAAGTTCATCATCGAGGGCGCCAACGGCCCGACCACCCCAGAAGCCGACGACATCCTCAACGATAAGGGCGTCTTGGTCGTCCCCGACATCCTCGCCAACGCGGGCGGCGTCATCGTCAGCTACTTCGAGTGGGTTCAGGACTTGCAAGCCTTCTTCTGGACGGAGGACGAGGTCTTCCGCAAGATGGATCCGTTCCTCACCCGCGCCTACGAGACCGTGACGCGCACCGCTGAGGAGCGCGGCATCGACATGCGTACCGCCGCGCAAGTCACCGCCATCAAGCGCGTGGCCGACGCCCTCAAGACCCGCGGCATCTACCCCTAAGCATTCTTCTCGCCCGCCTGCGCCACCTCATGGGCGCGGGCAGGCGCACCCCCAACGCAGGACAAGCCGCTTGCTCGACCCAAGCGGCTTGTCCGATTCTGGGCTATCATGACCCTGTGTGGCACGTTATCACCCCAAATGGAGGGCGCGATGACCAGTTTCTATGACCAGTTGGCCGATTGGTGGCACCTGATTTTGCCACCGGAAGAATGTAGCCAAGAGGTCGCCTTCTTCTTGTCCATCCTGCAACCGTATGCCGACCGCCCCGCCAGCACCTTGCTGGAGCTGGGGGCAGGGGGTGGCAGCATCGCCTTTTGGTTCAAGCGAGCATTCGCGTCGATGGTGCTGACCGACCTCTCCGCGCCGATTTTGGCCGCCAGCCAGCGCGTCAACCCCGAGTGCGAGCACATCGTGGGCGACATGCGCGACTTGCGCGTCGGGCGCACGTTCGATGTCGTGTTCATCCACGACGCCATCGAGTACATGACCACCCTCGACGACCTGCGGCGCGCCCTGCACACCGCCGCATTGCACTGCAAGCCGGACGGCGTGGTGATGGTGGTGCCCGACGACCTGCGCGAGACGTTCGAGGACTCGTGCAATCACGAGGGGCATGACGGCGAGGACGGGCGCAGCATCCGCTTCCTCGAGTGGTCATACGACCCCGACCCGTCCGATAGCAC
>JALONY010000373.1 GCA_025454715.1 Anaerolineae bacterium | reverse complement strand
ACGTCCACGCCGTTAATCTCCACGCGCCCCGCCGTCGGCGAGTCGAGGCCGCCCAAGATGCCCAGCAGGGTGCTCTTGCCACTGCCCGACGGCCCGACCAAGCCGACCATCTCGCCCGCGCCAATCGAGAACGTCACCCCGCGTAAGGCCGCAATCTTCAGCTTGCCCAGCGGCAGTTCTTTCGTCACGCCCTCGACGTGTATCACCGGTTTACCCATCGCCATGCTGCCTTTTTCTCCTCGTGAAGCCTTAGCGTGCCACCTCGGGCGCCTCGGCATAAACCGGCGTCAGCCATTCGCGGTACTTGGCGACGCGGCCATACAACACATCGTTTTGATAATCGCGCACGCGGCGGGTAATCTCGCCCAGCGCGCCATCCCCAATCGGGCGGTGCTCGACTTGCGTCACCGCCGCAATCTGCACCCCCGTGCCACACAAGAACATCTCATCGGCCAAGTACACCTCGGTGCGGTCGATGTCACGCTCCTCCACCGTCACCCCGAGGTCGTCGCGCAGCAACTGGATGATGGTGCGGCGCGTGATGCCCTCGAGGATGTTGCTGTTGACCGGCGGCGTAATCACCACCCCGCGCCGCACCACGAAGATGTTGGCCGCGCTGGCCTCGCTGACGTGGCCGTCTTGGTTGAGCACCAACGCCTCGTCATACCCACTCAGCACCGCGTCCGACTTGATGAGCGCGCTGTTGACGTATGACCCCGCAATTTTACCACGGGCTGGGATGGCGTTGTCATCGACCCGCCGCCACGACGAGAAATGCACGTGCGCCCCACCGTCGTTCTCGATGTATTTGGCGAACGGCATCGCCCACATGCTCAGGGCGTCGGGCACGTCGTGCAGCCGCACCCCGATGCCGTTCAAGTCTTTGAAGGCCAGCGGGCGGATGTAGCAGTTCTCGCGGTAGCCCTCGGCGCGCAACAGCTCAATCAGGTGCGCCGTCAGCTCTTCGGGCGTCCATGGCACCTTAATTCGCAACAAGGCCGCCGATTGAATCAAGCGCGTAAAATGTTCTACGGGGCGAAACAGAAAAAGTTGCTCTTCGGCATCGTTCCAATACGCCCGAATGCCGCCAAACACCGATGTCCCATAATTCAAAGCGTGGTTCATGATGCTGATGTTGGCTTGCTCGATCGGCACGATTTGACCTTTGAAAAAGGCGTAGCGCGTCCCTGCCATAACCTAAGTACTCCCCTGCTCTACCGAAACGTCCCAATCCGTTGGGATTACCCTCGATTGTACGGGCGTGTGCAGATGAGCGGCAAGAACCAAACCCACACGGTTTGCCCGACCAATTGTTGCACCGAGGGGGTCGGGGGTTGAGCGCATCGCGCCCAAGCCCTACAATCAGCCGTAGCTTTCCCCCCTCACACACATCACACGACGGATATAGACCACATGTCAGACCGTTACCTCATCGTCGGGCTGGGCAACCCGGGGCCGACCTACGCCAGCACGCGCCACAACATCGGCTTCATGGCCGCCGACGAATTGGCCAAGCGCCACCTGCTCCCCTTCGGCAAGACCGAGAAAAAAGCGCTGGTGGCCGACGGCCTCATCGGTGGCAAGCGCGTCTTGCTGGCCAAGCCACAAACCTACATGAACGAAAGTGGGGTTTCGGTGCGCGGGTTGGTCGATTTCTACAAAATCGACCTCGCCCAAATCATCGTCATCTCCGACGACCTCGATATCCCGCTGGGCACGTTGCGGTTGCGCGCAGGCGGCGGCCACGGCGGCCAAAACGGCGTCCGCAGCATCATCACCCACCTCGGCTCGCCCGAGTTTGCGCGGGTGCGTTGCGGGATTGGCAGGCCGCCCGGCAAGATGAACCCCGCCGATTACGTGCTCAAGCCGTTCATGGGCGACGATCAAATTACCGCCCGTCTCGTGGTCGAGCGGGCGGCAAACAGCGTCGAGACTTGGCTCAAAGACGGCATCGAATTGGCCATGACCAAGCACAACGGCAACGTCGAGGAAAAATAAGCGCTAGGCCGGGCGGCTTGCCCCACTGCGCCGACGACGGCGACGGCGCGGGGCGTCGTCGTCCCCACGGCTGGCCGATTGCGCGGCGGGTTGAGCTTGCGGGCGCGAGGCAGGCTTGGGTGCAGCGGGCGCGGCGTGCGTGCGCGGGGCGGGTTGCCCACCACCACGGCTAGACTGCCCGTTTTGTGCGCGGCCTTCCCGCGGGGGTCGGGGGCCACGCTCCTGCTTGGGCGGGGGCGCGGCGTTGGCATTGCCCGCATACGGGTGATTGTCCACCACCGGCACGCGCAAACGGATGAGCTTCTCGATGTCGCGCAGGTACGGGCGCTCCTCGAGGTCGCAAAACGAGATGGCGATGCCCGACGCACCCGCCCGCGCCGTGCGCCCGATGCGGTGCACGTAGCTCTCCGGCTCGTTGGGCAGGTCGTAGTTGATGACGTGCGTCACGTCGTCCACGTCGATGCCGCGTGCGGCGATGTCGGTGGCCACCAACGCCCGAATCCGCCCACCCTTGAAGTCGTCGAGGGCGCGCTCACGCGCCGATTGCGACTTGTTGCCGTGGATGGCATCGGCGCGCACCCCGCCATCGTTGAGCTGCTTGGCGACCTTGTTGGCGCCGTGCTTGGTGCGCGTAAAGACCAGCAC
>JALONY010000372.1 GCA_025454715.1 Anaerolineae bacterium | reverse complement strand
CATAAAACGAGTGCCACATCTCATCCCACGAGGCCGCGATGCCAATACCGACCGTGCCGAGCGTCAAAAACAGCGCAATCAGGCTGCGGGTGGTCGGGGCAATCGCGATGGCTTGGGCGGGCTGAAGCCCAGCCGGTAGCGGGCGGATGAGCCAATGCCACGCCAGCGCCCCCAGCCCAACCGTCACGCCCAGCAACGACAGCACCCCGACCGCGAATGCGCCGACGCTTTCGGCGGGCGGGGTAGACCCGCCAACAGGGTGAGCAAGACGAACAGCGCCATCGTGACGCCGAACAAGGCCAGATAAGTGCTGAGCGAAGGCTGTTGGGGGGTGTGGGTATCCTGCATCGGTCTAACCTCGTCTACAAAGCATCGTTTTGCGTTTTTATGAGATTAGTATACACCGTTTTGTCATCCGGTCGAACGCTCGGTCAAAACCGGCTGGTTCGTACAATCTGTCGTAAAACCGTGCCCAAAATTCGCGCAATTATCGGTTTGTCGTCGTGCAATGTGACGCTATAGTGAAGCTATGCACAGGCGTTTGGCCTTTGGTCAGGCCAGCGCCACCCCGACGATTTTATTTGCACGGCACCCGTTATAATGACGAGACCGCCCATCTGGCATCGCGTGCCGGAATCGGGTCGGATGGTTGATGCACGCCCTTGTTTTTGAAAGGTTGATTTCATGACCGCAGCACTCCCCGACGGGATGACCCTGCACCTGCCGAGCGACGCGCCAGACAGCAGCGCCTTGCTCACGCCTGAGGCATTGGCCTTCTTGGCCGACCTCGAGCGCACCTTCCGCGCCACCCGCGCCCACTTGCTGGCGGCGCGAGCCGAGCGCCAAGCCCGCCTCGACGCGGGCGAACTGCCCGACTTCTTGCCCGAGACCGCGCACATCCGCGCTGGGGACTGGCGCGTCGGGGCGACCCCCGCCGACCTGCAAGACCGCCGCGTCGAAATCACCGGCCCGACCGACCCCAAGATGGTGATTAACGCCCTCAACAGCGGTGCCAAGGTGTTCATGGCCGACTTCGAGGACGCCACCGCCCCGTCGTGGCACAACATGGTCGAGGGGCAGTTCGCGCTGATGGGCGCGGTGCGCCGCACCCTGACGTTTACCTCGCCGGAGGGCAAGTTTTACCGGCTCAACGACCCAATTGCCGTGCTGGTGGTGCGCCCGCGTGGCTGGCACCTCGACGAGAAGCACGTCCTCATCGACGGCGCGCCGATGTCGGGTAGCCTGTTCGACTTTGGGCTGTACCTGTTCCACAACGCCCGCGAGGCGTTGGCACGCGGTACGGGGCCGTATTTCTACCTGCCCAAGCTGGAGAGCCACCACGAGGCCAAGCTGTGGGATGATGTGTTTCGGCGCGCCCAAGACCTGCTGGGTTTGCCGGTCGGGACGGTCAAAGCCACCGTCCTGATCGAGACCTTGCTGGCCGCGTTCGAGGCCGACGAAATCTTGTACGCCCTGCGCGAGCACATCGTGGCGCTCAACTGCGGGCGTTGGGACTACATCTTCAGCATCATCAAGAAACTGCGCGCCCACCCCGACCGCGTGCTGCCCGACCGCGCCCAAATCACGATGACCGCGCCGATGATGCGCGCCTACACCCAATACGTGATTAAGGTGTGCCACAAGCGCGGGGCGCACGCGATGGGCGGGATGGCCGCGCAAATCCCGATCAAGAACAACCCCGAGGCCAACCAAGCCGCCTTCGACAAGGTGCGCGCCGACAAACTGCGCGAGGTGACCGACGGCCACGATGGGACGTGGGTGGCGCACCCGGGGTTGGTGCCGGTGGCGTTGGAGGTGTTCGACGCCCACATGCCCACCCCCAACCAAGTGGCGCGCCAGCGCGACGACGTGCAGGTGACGGCGGCTGACCTGTTGGCCGTCCCGACCGGCAGCAAGACCGAGGCCGGCCTGCGGATGAACCTGTCGGTCGGCGTGCAATACGTCGAGGCGTGGTTGCGCGGCAACGGGTGCGTGCCGCTCTACAACCTGATGGAAGACGCCGCGACCGCCGAAATCTCGCGGGCGCAGGTCTGGCAGTGGCTGAAGCACGGCGCGGTCTTGGACGACGGGCAGCGCGTGACCATCGCGCTGGTCGAGCGCTTGCTGAGCGAGGAATTGTTGAAAATCCGCGCCGAGGTCGGCGATGAGCGCTTCGAGGGCGGGCGCTACCAACAAGCGGCGGGCTTGTTCGCCGAGTGGTCGAAAGCCGAGGTATGCCCCGATTTCTTGACCACGCCAGCCTACGCTTACTTGCCGTGAGCGGCTGATACACCCCTAAGCACACGCTAAAACCAGAGATGGGTCGGTGGACACCCCGCCGACCCACCCCCCAACTGATGGGATATCGCGGAGGCCGCAGGCCGACCCGCTGGAGTCCGTTTTTGCCGAGTTCAGACACATTTTGAGGGAGAAAGACATCATGCGTACCGCCGAACAATTGACCCACGACTGGAACACCGACCCGCGCTGGCAAGACGTGCAACGCCCGTATCTGGCCGAGGAGGTCGTGCGCTTGCGCGGCTCGGTCGCCATCGCCCACACGTTGGCGGCGCGGGGCGCGGCGCGCCTGTGGGAATCGCTGCACAGCACCCCCTATGTCCATGCGCTGGGTGCGATGACCGGCACGCAGGCCGTCCAGATGGTCGCGGCTGGCCTACAGGCCATCTACGTCAGCGGGTGGCAGGTGGCCGCCGACGCCAACGACGCCCTCTCGACCTATCCCGACCAAAGCCTGTACCCCGCCGACAGCGCCCCCAACCTCGTCCGGCGCATCAACAACGCGACAGCGCCCCCAACCTCGTCCGGCGCATCAACAACGCGCTGCTGCGCGCCGACCAAATCGACACGCTGGCGGGCAAGCACGAGACCGATTGGCTGGTGCCGCTGGTGGCCGATGCCGAGGCAGGTTTCGGCGGGGTGCTGAACGCTTATGAGCTGATGAAGATGTTCATCGAGGCGGGCGCGGCGGCGGTGCACTTTGAAGACCAGCTCGCCTCGGCCAAAAAATGCGGCCATCTCGGCGGGAAGGTGCTCGCCCCGACCGGTGAGTTCGTCCGCAAGCTGATTGCGGCGCGCCTCGCCGCCGACGTGCTGGACG
>JALONY010000371.1 GCA_025454715.1 Anaerolineae bacterium | reverse complement strand
CCCGGCACAGCGGTCGCGACGACCGAGCCGCTACCGCCCGCCTCGAGGCGCGCATCGTCCCAATACATCGTGTTCGGGTCGGAGGGTTGCGACTGCGTGGAGTACAAGAACAGCGTGACCGCCCCACCTGCACCGGCGGTTGCATCGACCGTGGCTTGGTTCCAACCGTTCGGGCTGGTCACCCATGCCGACCACACGATGCTAGGCGCGTTGGGGTCGGTGCCGCCGTTCGGGTCGATGCCGACGCGGAATTGCGCCCCCGCGATGGTGTTGCCGCTGGCGTCCTTGCCGCGCTCCATAAAGCCGCGTGCCGAGCCGCGCACGTTGGTGCCCGCCGCTACCGAGACGCGCTGGTGCATCGCGGTGGTGAAGGTGGCGAACCCGCGAGAGATGCTCCACGAGCGCCCACCGTCAATCTTGAATAAACCGGTGTGCGGGTAACCGTCCGGTACACGGTTCATCCACGACTGGGCGCGGGGTTGCAACGTAATCCAGCCGCCCCATGCAGCGGGCACGCTGAACACCGTGGCGTCTTCGGCGGTCGTGCGCGAGTCCAAAATGACGTTCCCGTTGCCCGGGGTCTCAAAGCTGGGGTCTTGCAGCAGGTTCTGGCCTTGCCCGCTGACGCCGGTCACCGAGACCGAAATCAGCACCATCAACGCGACCAGCCACCCACTCCGAAACATCGTGTTCATAAAACGGATTCTCCCCGTTCGTTCAGCGTGTGGTATCAAGCGGGCTAGTATAGCATCCTCACGCGCCACACAAGAGGGGTGAGCACCCCACGGCGGTGCAGCGTCAGCTTAGCGTCGGGTTAGGGCTATTGGCTATGCGAAATGGGTTTCGGGCTGGCGCACCCGATACGGCTGATACGCGCCTAACCAAGCCGCGTCGTACTCTTGCACATAGCGCTCGGCCAGTTCCACCAATGCACGGTTCCCGACGAAACACGGCACCTTTTGGTGCAGGTGGTGCGGCACGATGTCGAGGATGTCGCCGATGCCGTCGCTGGCGCGCCCGCCCGCCTGCTCCGCGATGAACGCGATCGCCTGCGCCTCGTACATCAAGCGCAGTTTGCCATACGGTTTGCGCCCGCCCTCCAACATATCGCCCGGGTAGACGAACACCCCCCCGCGCAACAAATTGCGATGAGTTGCCGTGGTTGGCGCTGTAATACACCGCCTTGTCGGGGTAGCGCATATCGGGGTGGCTCAGCAAGAACTCGCCGAGGCTGTTGTCCAACGTGAAGCCGTGCACCCCCCGCCCAGTCGAGTAGACCAACATGGTGCTGCTGCCGTAAATCACATAGCCCGCCGCCACCAGCCGCCGCCCCGTTTGCAACACGTCGGCCATCGTCCCATCGGCCATCGTCCCGACCTCGCCCTCGCTCACCTTGCGGTGGATCGAGAAAATCGTCCCGACCGACACATTGACATCGATGTTGGATGACCCGTCCAATGGGTCGTACAGCAAGACGTACTTCCCGCGCCCAAAATGCGGCGGAATCGGCAAGATGTCATCGTGCTCCTCCGAGGCCATCGCACACAAGCGCCCGGTGTGGTCGTTCATCTTGAACATCATCTCATCGGCGAACAAATCCAGCTTTTGCTGGCGCTCGCCGTGCACGTTCTCGCTGTCCGCCGCCCCAATCACGCGGCTCAGGCCGTAGCGTCCGGTCTCTCGGGCGATGATTTTGGCCGCCAGCGCGATGTCGTACAGCATCTGCGTCAGGGTGCCGGTGGCGTCGGGGAAGTGCTGTTGCTGCTCCAAGATGAAGCGCTCGATCGTCATGATGGCAGGCATTGGGGCAAAATCTCCAAATGGGCAAGCGTACTGTGGGTATTGTATTTGTGCAGGGCGCACAAACGCAACCTCCAAAAGTCGCACTGCGCCCCAACCCCCAAACCGATTACAATGCGTCGTGCTTTATGATCGACCGCACCGCATACCTCAAGGACGCCACCCCATGCAGCTCGCCATGCGCGCCTCTCGCTTGCCCGGGTCTACCTTTGCCGAAAAAATCGCCAACGCCCACGCCGCCGGTCTCGATGGTGTCGAGTTCGAGGTGGAGGCTGGGTTTTATGACCAGCTCGGCGACATCAGCGAGGCGCTCCAACACACCGGCCTGCGCGCCGCCGCCATCTACCTCGGCCATACCACGCTCGTCCACCCCGATTATGCCCAACGCGAGGCCGCCCGCGTGGCGGTGCGCCAAGCGCTGGGCGCCGCCGTCGATTTGGGCGCGGCAGGTGTGACGTTTTACGGCCACTACAGCCGCACCCACGTCCTGCCCGACCTCCACCCCTATAAATCGGCGGTCGAGCTGGAGGCCGAGCTGCTCTCGACCGAATTGCGCGCCACCCTGTGCGACCTCGCCTACGCCATGGGCAAGAAACTTTTCTTGTTGCACGCCCACGCCGGTGAGACCGCCCTGCTGCGCCGCCTCGAGCACGCCGTCAAGATGCGCCTCGTCCAAAACGAGCACCCGTTCTTGTGGGCAGCCGCCTCGGTGCACCATATGGCCATGCAAGGCGAGATGCTGACCGACACCCTGCGCGCCCACCTGCCGCACGTCGGGCACGTCTACGTCGGCGACCACGGCCAACGCTGGCCGGGCGCGGAAGGCCGCGACCTCTCGCCCATCGCCCACCTGCTGAACGAGGCTCATTATGGCGGCTGGGTGGTCATCGAGGGGCAAGACCCGACCCCCATCCCCGCCCCTTATCTCGCCCCGATGGTCGGGCTGGTGCGCGACTTCGGGTTCTGAGCGCAGGGCGGCGGGCACCGGTAGGCCACACCGTAGAGCGGGCGTCAGGCAACGGTGGATGGCGCGTCACGCAAATCGAGCAAACCGGTTTATACTGGGCGTTATAACAGGTTTGTTATATCGTTACATCGTCCTCGGAGGGACGCCCACCATGAACCTTCGTCGCATCCTCAGTGCATTGTTTTTGAGTCTTTTCGCGCTGGTCTTGGGCGCGTCCGCCGCACCGGTCGCCCATGCCCAAGCCCAAAACGGGGGCTTCAGCGGCCCCGTCGGGTCGGTCGTGATTGCCCAATCGCTCAACGCCCGCACCACCCCCAGCACCGCCGCGGGCGTGATTGCGGTGTTGCCGCGGGGCGCGTCCTACTCGGTCAGTGGTCGCCTCGGCGACAATTCGTGGTATCAAATCCGCCTGCTGCCGTCCAACCTGATCGCGTGGGTGTCGGGTGCCTATTTCAACGTGATTGGCCTCGACCAAGTGCCGGTCTTGGCCACCACCGGCCCCGTGCCCGCCACCGGCTCGACCGCCGTGGTCACCACGTCGTTCCTGAACGTGCGCCACATCCCCGACCCGTTCGTCGGGCAAATCCGCATCACGACCGCCTTCGGCAGCGTCTACCCCGTGGTCGGCAAGTCCAGCGGTAGCCCGACGTGGTACGAAATCGTCCTGACCGACGGCTCACGCGGCTGGATTAACGGCAACTTCGCCAACATCACCAACGCCGCGGGCGTGCCGGTCACTTATCAAGGCGGCGGCACCAACCCCGTGACCACCAGCGGCCACGTCACCTCGTATTTTCTCAACGTCCGCACCGAGCCCAACCCGTTCGTCAACACCAACATCATCACCATGATTGCCCGCAACCAGAGCTTTACGGTGGTCGGCAAGAACGCCTCGGGCACGTGGTGGCAAATCGTGTTGCCCAGCGGGGCACGCGGCTGGGTGCGCGGCAAGTATTTCTTCGTCGCCAACGGCGCGGGCGTACCGGTGACGTTCAACAACTAACGCCGGTCGCCCTGACCCTACACATCCCCTCTTCAATGAGGCTGACCGACAACCACAGCAGCAAAATCGACGCCTGATAGTCGATGCGGAAAAAATAGAAGTCGCCTACCCCGTTGACCAAGACCGCCACCACCGCCGCATGATAGCCGAGGTGGATGCTGTCGAGGTCGGGGTCGTCTTTGGCGTAGCGCCACGCCCTTGCCCCATAGGCGAACATCGCAATCATCGTCACCGCGAACAGCCCCAGCCCGACCAGCCCAATCTGGTTGGCAATCAACAGATACAGGTTGGCCACGCTAGAATACAGGTCGATGCGCGGAGAACCGGTAAAGCCGATGCCGAACACCGGAAACTCTTGGATGAGCGCCAGCGAGTCGGTAATCTCGCCGATGCGCATTTGGGTGGCGAGGTCTTCGCCTTGG
>JALONY010000370.1 GCA_025454715.1 Anaerolineae bacterium | reverse complement strand
GAGGCGACGGAACTGTTGGCACCGGTGGCCGAGTCCACGGTCATCGCCGCGCATTGCCACCTGCCGATGGATGTGTACGTCGGGCGGCATCACCTGTTCAACACGGGCACGGTCGGCAACCCGTTGGACGGGTTCATGGGCGCGACCTACCTGTTGCTGGAGGGGGATTGGGACGGCTGGACGGGCGTGTTTCGGCGCGTGCCTGCCGATTTTTCGGCCTGCGTGCGCGAGTTCGAGCGGCAGGGGTTCGTCGAGCAGGTCGGGCAGGTCGGGCGGCTGATCGTCGAGGAGTTCCGCACCTGCCGGATGCGCCTTGCGCCGTTCAAGGTGTGGTTGTCCGAGCGGCTGGGCGGCCAGACGGTGCCCGACCGCGAGGTCGAGGCGGGGTGGGTCGAGGCGTTCTTGGCCTTGCCCGACAGCGCCATCGAGGCGTATATGCCCCCAGAATATCGACGGGCGCACTTGCCGCGTCTGTGATACACTTTGGGCGAGAAAACGCGCCGTTTTTGGGCAGAAACGATGATTTCGGTATGAAGGACAGTCCCGCGCTCATCGAGCGCATCACGCTGGTCAACGACACGCACCAGCACCTCGAGCTGACGGTGGCGGATGAGCTGGCGACCCTGAAGCCCGGCCAATTCGCGATGGCGCGGGTGGGCGACTCGTGGGAGCCGTACCTGCGCGAGCCGTGGGTGCCGGTCGATACCCGCGCTGGGCGCTTAATCGTCGAGCGCCCGATTGGCGAGGTCTACCGTGTGGGCGACACGGTGAAGCTGCTGGGGCCGTGCGGCCAGACGGTCAAGTTTCGCAAGGGCGTCCGCAACGTGCTGTTCATCGCCTATGAGACCGCCCCGACCCCGTTGCTGATGCCGATGCGCCTGCTGTTACGCAACAATGTGGCGGCCACGCTGGTGCTGCTGGGCGATAAGCCGACCTACGACGCCCGTCACCTGCCGCCCGAGGTCGAGGTGATTCAGGGCGATATGGACATCAATTGGCCGAATCAGGTCATGACGGTCGGGTGGGCGGATCAGGTGTTCGTGTGCGTGCGCCAAGACGATGAGTTGTTCCGCTTCGCCAAGATTTATGAGCGCTTCAGCGAGCGGCGCAACGAAATCCCGAAAAATTATTTGTTCGGGATGTTCCAGTCGGGCATGGCGTGTGGCTTTGGGGTGTGCGACGCCTGCGCCTTGCGCGTGGGGGGCGATACGCTGTTGGCGTGCATGGTCGGCCCCGCCTTCGATTTGACGATGGTCAAATTGTCGGCGGCACCCGGGGAATGAGGGAGCGCGATGGACGTTGAGATTGGGCTGAACAGAAAAGAGCCGTTGTTTTTGCGCTCACCGGTGATGCCCGCGGCGGGCACGTTCGGGTTTGGCGACGCCTTCCCCAAGCTGTTCGAGGTCGAGAAGCTGGGCGCCATCGTCACCCGACCGGTCGGGTGGCACGCCTTTTCGCCCGCTAACGGCACGCGCTTGGTTCGGCGGGTGGGCGGCGCGGTGGTGCATACCGGCCTGCCCAACCCGGGGCTGACCAAGGCCATCCGCGACAATCAACCGCTCTGGGAGATGCTCTCGACGCCGGTCATCTTGCACCTGATTGGCACCGAGCCGGACGATGTCGAGAAGGCGTGTGACCGCATCAACCGCGCCGATGGGGTGCGGGCGGTGGAGCTGGGCTTGAAGGACGACCTGACGTGGCAAGCCGCCGCCGATTTGGTCAAGGCGGCGCGCTCCGCGCTCGAAAAGCCGTTGTTGGTGCGCCTGCCGTTCCCCGCCAGCGACGAGGTCGCCCGCGCCGCGCTGGAGAACGGCGCCGATGCGCTGGTGGCCTTCGCGCCCCCACGCGGTGCCGACCGCAAGCCGTTCTCGGAGAAAATCGTGCCCGGGCGGGTGTATGGCCCGTTGCTCAAGCCGATGGTGATGCACGCCGTCGGGCGTTTGCGGCGCAACTTCCCACAGGCGCAGGTCATCGCGTGCGGTGGCATCCACAGCGTCGAGGACGCCCGCGACTATATTTTGGGCGCGGGGGCGGCGGCGGTGCAGCTCGACGCGGCCATCTGGGTCGAGCCCAGCTTGATTGGGCTGATTGCCCGTGACCTCGCCGGATTGGTGCTGACCCGCCCGACCGACGCGCTCCCCGATGAGTGGTTCCCGGGCATCGGCGAGACCGACGCCAAGCGCCTCGGTTTGCCCTACAAGCCGCGCACCAAAGATAAGGACGCCCGTTGAACGACTCACCGCTTTTCTCGGTCGTCATCCCCAACTGGAACGGCAAGCACTTCCTCCAAGTCTGCTTCGACTCGTTGCGCGCCCAGACCTACCCCAGCATCGAGGTGATTTTGGTCGATAACGCCTCGTCGGATGGCTCGCAGATGTTCGTGAAGGCCGAGTACCCGTGGGTGCGCTTGATTGAGCTGCCGACCAACACCGGCTTTACCGGCGCGTGCAACGCGGGCATGAAGGCCGCCACGGGCGCGGTGATTTGCCTGCTGAACAACGATACCGAGGTGGAGCCGACGTGGGCGGCGCACGTCATGGACGCCTTCGCCCGTCACCCGCAGGTGGGCAGTGTGGCCAGCAAGATGCTGTTGTTCGACCGGCGCGACCACATCCACACCACCGGCGACACCTTCAGCCTCGACGGGCGGGCGGGCAACCG
>JALONY010000369.1 GCA_025454715.1 Anaerolineae bacterium | reverse complement strand
CATCCCGCCAATCCAGAGCGGGATGTCGTGCTCGGCGCAGAAGCGATAGATTTTCAGGCTTTCGGTGAAGCCGCCGACCCGCGCCGGTTTGAGGTTGAGCACGCCCATCGCCCCGAGTTGCACGGCCAATTTTAGGTCGTTTAGGCTCTTGATGCTCTCGTCGAGGCAAATCGGGGTACGGAGTAGGGGCTGGAGCTGGCTGTGGTCGTAGATGTCTTCGTGCCCCAGCGGTTGCTCAATCATCAGCAGGTTGAGGTCGTCGAGGGCAGACAAGTGGGCGGCGTCGGCGGGGGTGTAGGCCGAGTTGGCGTCCAGCATCAGCAGGATGTCGGGGAACTCGGCGCGCACCGCTCGGGCGAGGTCGATGTCCCACCCGGGCTTGATTTTGAGCTTGATGCGGGCGTAGCCCTGCGCCACCCGCTTGCGGACGATGGCGAGGGTGTCCTCGATGGTCGGCATGATGCCGATGCTGACGCCGACCGTGGCCTTGCCGCGTGAGGTGTGGCCGTCGGGGGTGTAGTGGGCGAACAGGTCAGCGAGGCGCAAGCCGTTGGCCTTGGCGAAAGCGTCCCAGATGGCCGCCTCGAGGCCGGCTTTGGCGTGGTTGTTGCCGCGCACGTGCGCCATCAGGGCGGGGGCTTCGGTCGGGTCGTGCAGGGTCAGGCCGGTCAGCTTGGGCACGATGAAATCGTCGAGGACGTGCAGGCCGGTGACCACCGTCTCGGCGCCGTAGCCCGGGTATAGCTCGACCGAGGACTCGCCCCAGCCGGTGAAGCCGTCGGTGGTCAGCACCTCGACCACGATACCGGCCTTGAACGGCTCTTCGCCGAACGAGGTCACGAACGGCTCGAGGAATGGGATGTGCAGCGGGTAGAGCCGGATGGATTGGATCGTGATGGGGCGCATGGTTAGGCGTGGCCTCCGCCGATGGTGATGCCGGACAGGTTTTCGAGCGCTTTGACCAGCGCGTGGTTGCCCTCGTGCCCCAAGCCTTGGCGCTGGAGCACGCTGTAAAAGCCGTGGATCGTCGCGGTCAGCGACAGGGGCAGGCCGAGGTCTTCGGCGGCCTCGAGGACGAGGCGCAAGTCTTTCTGTTGCAGGTCGATGGTGAAGCCCGGGCGAAAATCGCGCCGGATGACCTGCGCGCCACGGTTGACCAGCATCCAACTGCCGCCCGCCCCGCCCCCGACCGCTTGCAAGGTCTTGCCGAGGTCGAGGCCGGAGGCTTGCGCCAGCAGCAACGCCTCACCCGCGGCCAACATATTGGCGACGCACAAGATTTGATTGACCAATTTGGTCGATTGGCCGCTGCCGGACGCGCCGACGTGGGTGATGGTCTTGCCGATGGCGCGCAAGACCGGCTCGGCGCGGGCGAAATCGTCGGCCTCGCCGCCGACCATAATGCTGAGCGTGCCGCGCTCGGCACCCTCACTGCCGCCACTGACCGGCGCGTCCAACAGGCCGATGCCGTGGGCGCGCAAGGTCGCGGCCATCTGGCGGGTGGCCTTGGGGCTGATGGTGCTCAGGTCGATGAACAGCATCCCGGCCTGTGCGCCGTGGACTGCGCCGTCCTCACCCAGCAAGACGCGCTCGACATCGGGCGTGTCGCTGACGCAACACATCACGAGGTCGGCGTGTGCGGCGGCGTCGGCGGGGGAGGTGGCCGCCCGTGCGCCCAGCGCGGTGAATTCGTCCATGCGGCTGGCCGTGCGGTTCCAGACCGTGACCGGATAACCGGCCTTGAGCAGGTTGTGCACCATGCCGCGCCCCATGATGCCCAACCCGATGAATGCGAGTCGCTCCACTGTGAACCCCTTTGTCCGTTGGTTACAATCGTCGGCATTGAGCTTACCCTTTTACCGGCACATCGTGCCAGAACCGCCTATGCCTCCTGTCATCCACTACCGCCCCGTGACCGACAATGACGATTTGCTCACCGCCGCCCACCTCGAATCGCGCATTTGGGGCTGGGATGAGCGCTTCGCCTCGCCGACCAACGTGATGCGCGTGACCGCGCTCAAGGGCGGCTTGGTGCTGTGCGCCTATGACCGCGACCGCGACGACGACATGGTCGGGATGTCGTGGGCGTTCCCCGTGCGGACGGAGGACGGCGTGTGGGCGCTGTGGTCGCACGTGGCCGGTTTCTTGCCCGAGTATCGTCGTTATGGGTTTGGCCGCCGCCTCAAGTTTTTGCAGCGCGAGTGGGCGATGCAGGCGGGCTATGCGCAGATGCGCTGGACATTCGACCCGATGCAAGCGGCCAACGCCAACTTCAACCTGAACCTGCTGGGCGCGCAAATCAGCAAAATCAGCGCCAACCTGTATGGGGTGTATGACGACACGCTCAACCCGGGCTTGCCGACCGACCGCTTCGAGGCGGTGTGGGTGTTGGATGACCCGCGGGTGGCGGCGTTGGCGATGGGCGAGACGGTCGAGCATCTGCCGATGCCGAGCGTGACGGCGCTGGCCTACGACCCCGACGCCGACACGTTCCAGCGGCTGGACGAGCTGCCGCAGGCCGGTGCGGTGCGGGTCGAACTGCCAGCGCAGTTTTCGATGTTGGGGCGCGAGCGCCCATCACGGGCGCGGGCATGGCAAACCCACCTGCGCGAGGTGTTGAGCGGGCTGTTCGCGGCGGGCTGGCATACGCGCCATTGCTTGCGCGA
>JALONY010000368.1 GCA_025454715.1 Anaerolineae bacterium | reverse complement strand
CACCGGAAGTTGCAGCGATCCGTGACCGAGATTCGCAAGTCACGCAGGGGGCGGTGAAGGGTGTCGGTGACGGTCATGGGCGGGTGTCCTGTCTAACGGTCGGGCGTGGTGTGTGCATGATACGACGAAAGGGTGATTTTTCGATGAGTCGGCATAGGGGTGCCGCCAGATAAGCGACAAGCCCCAGCGGATGTGCTGAGGCTTGTAAGGTTCGACGCGGTGTGTCGGGGGATGCTTACGGGTGGGCGCGGGCTTACTCGGCCTGCGGTTGCTCCGAGCGGCGACGGTCGGGCTTGGCCAGCGACACGCGCACCTGTTGGTTGCGGATGCGGACGCCCTTGAGCGACGAGATGACGTGCTCGCTGTCGTTGCTGGGCACATCGACCAGCGTAAAGCGATCGAAAATCTCGATGGCGCCAATCGACTTGCCCGGAATTTCGGCCTCGTTGGCAATCGCGCCCACGATGTCGCTGGGGCGCACGCCCTCATCACGACCCACGTCGATGTACAGGCGGGTCATGCCGCGCTCGCGGTCGAAGCTGCGGCGCTCGCCGCCCTCGCGGTCACGGTCGTTGCGGCGCGGGGCGCTGCGACGGTCATCACGGTCATACCGGTCGTTGCGGTCGCCACGGTCACGGTCATACCCACGCGACTCGGGTTGGTCGGCCTGCGCCAAGGTGTCCTCGGCGGGCACGGCCTGCTCGCCCAGCAACATCTTGAAGGCGGCGGCGGCCAGCTCGGTCGGGCTGAACTCTTGACCAAGCTCCTCGGCCATCGCGATGTACTCGGCCAGCCCGTTCTCGGCGATGGCCTCGCGCAGGGCGTCCTTAAAGCGCTCGTGGCGGCGCGTCATCACGTCGCCGATGGTCGGGATGAGGGCGCGCTCGATGTTGGCCGAGGTGGCGCGCTGGATCATCTGCATCAGGCGGCGCTCACGCGAGGTGACCAGCGACACGGCCACGCCGTTGCGGCCAGCGCGACCAGTGCGACCGATGCGGTGCACATACACCTCGGGGTCGCCGGGCATGTCGTAGTTGATGACGTGCGAGACCTGCTCGACATCGAGGCCACGGGCGGCCACGTCGGTGGCAATCAGCAACTCGATTTGGCCGCTGCGGAAGCGCGCCATCACGCGGTCACGTTGGGCTTGGTTCAGGTCGCCGTGCAGGGTCTCGGCGGCGTGGGCGCGGGCGTTCAGGCGCTGCCCAATCGAATCGACCTCCAGCTTGGTGCGGCAGAAGATGATGGCCGACGACGGTTGTTCGTAGTCGAGCAGGCGCGCCAGCACCTCGAACTTGTCACGCTTGCCCACTTCGTAGAAGATTTGGCGGATGTTCGAGACCGTCTGGCTCTCCGACTTGACCGTGACGCGCTGGGCGTTACGCAGGTAACGCTTGGACAGCGACACGATCGGGCCCGGCATGGTGGCCGAGAACAACGCGGTTTGGCGCGACTCGCTGGTGGCCTTCAGGATGGTCTCGATGTCCTCGATGAAGCCCATGTTGAGCATCTCATCGGCCTCGTCCAGCACGACCATCTTGACCAACTCGAAGTTGATGGTGCCGCGCTCCATGTGGTCGATGACGCGCCCGGGCGTGCCGACCACGACCTGCACCCCACGCGACAAAGCGCGCAGTTGCCGGTCGATCGGCTGGCCGCCGTACACCGGCAACACCGAGATGCTGTGATATTTGCTGTAGGATTGGAAGGCCTCGGCCACCTGCACCGCGAGTTCACGGGTGGGGGTGAGGATGAGGGCTTGCGGGGCGCGGACGCTCAGGTCGATGCGCTCCAGAATCGGCAGGGCAAACGCGGCGGTCTTGCCGGTGCCGGTTTGTGCTTGGGCAATCACGTCGGTGCCTTCCAGCATCAGACGGATGGTCTGATCCTGAATCGGCGTCGGCTCTTCATAGCCCAGCTCAGCGATAGCCTTCAACGTAGCTTCGCTCAAGCCAAGTTCGTTAAACATGGTCATTCGGTTGTTCGTTCTCCACATTGGGGGATGGTGTGAGGCCATGGCCCCACCCGACATGGATAAGGGGCAACCTCGTTTCAGGGTTCATTATACGGGCATAGAAACCGTTTATTCCATAGAGAAACCTGACCCGCCGCTGAATTGGGGGGACGTTCGGGCTATAATCGGTGGGCAGGCGACGGTTTGGGTGCGCGTCTGGTGCGTATTGCGAGTGAGATATGGCTTCTTCGGGGATAGGGTCGGGCGGTGCGCGGGCGTCGGGCGCGGCCTTGGCCGTGATGGTCGGGTGCTTGGTGCTGGCGGCGGCCTTGCGCGGGGTCAACGTCGGGGTACAACCGCTCTGGACGGACGAGGGCTTTACCGGCATGGTGGCCTTGCGCCCCGATTTGTTCACGCTGTTGTCCCGCGATGTGCACCCGCCGGTTTATTTCGTGATGATTCAGGCATGGGCGGGGCTGGCGGGCGTCAGTGAGCTGGCGTTGCGCTGGCCGAGCGTGCTGTTCGGGGTGTTGTCGGTGGCGGCCATCGTCCCGCTCACCCGTGAGCTGATGCACTTGCGCCCACGCCCGACGTGGCGGTTTGCACCGCTGGCGGCGGCGGCGTTGATGGCCGTGGCCGAGATGGAGTTCTACATCGCCCAAGAGGCGCGCAGCTACACCCTACACGTGTTGCTGGGCATCGCGGGCACGTGGGCG
>JALONY010000367.1 GCA_025454715.1 Anaerolineae bacterium | reverse complement strand
CACCACCGCGAACGCGGCACCCGCGTTAATCCCCAACAGGCCGCTATCGGCCAGCGGGTTGCGCGTCAAGCCTTGCATCACCGCGCCCGAGACGGCCAAGGCCGCCCCGACCACGAGGCCGGCCAGCACCCGTGGCAAGCGCACCGTCTGGATGATCAGGTGCTCGAATGAGCCATCGAACGCAAAAATGGCATCGTACACCGTCTGCGCCGAGATGTCCGCCGCCCCCAGTGTGATGCTCCACACAATACACCCCAGCAACAACACTCCCCCCACCGCCAGACCGGGCAGCAGCAATGCGCGGCTGCCCAGCAGGCGATGTGATGGGCGTGGCGCGCTCGCGCTCTCCACCCCCATCCGTGTTACTCGGCGTCCGCCGCAATGAACGGGTTGGGCAGCACATCCGCCCCATCGGGAACCATGAAGGTGGTCAGGTCATCGAGGATGCCGTGCGCCGCGTGGAAGCCCCACCCGACCCACGTGCTCCCCACCCGATACACCTGCTCGCGCTGCACCGCGCCCAAGGTGCCCCACAGCGGGTTGCTGACCAACGCTTGCCAATTTTCATTGGCGGCGGCGTTTTGGTCGCTGGTGGGTTGCGCGCCCCAGACGAAAATCACATCGCCATCGGCCATCGGCAGTTCTTCCAGCGAGATATCGACACCGACATCACTGCCGTAGCGCTCGATGGCCGCCTCGGGGTCGAAGGCTTGGCTCTCGGGGCGGGCGAAGCCGACATCGGCCACCACCGTGCTGGGGAACGAGTTCGACAAGTTGAGCATCACGCGGTCGGGCAGCACGCGCACCACCGATACCACGATGTCTTGTGGGGTGCCGATGGCCTCGGCAATCGAAGCCACCCGCGCCTCGTAATCAGCGAACAACTGCTCGACCACCGCCTGCTGGTTGAGCACCTCGCCGACGAAGTACATCCCCTCTTTCCACTCGCCACTGGCGTCGGTCAGATAGAGCGCGGTCGGGGCAATCGCCGACAACTGCTCATACAAATCGAGGTCATACGACGACCCGACGATCAAATCGGGCTCCAGCGCCAAAATCGCCTCGGGGTTGGGCGGGAAACCCACCGAGACGATTTGCGCGGTGGTCTCGGCCAAATACGGGAAGGTGTTGGGCAGGATATTCTCCAAGTAGCCGACCATCCCGACCGGCGGCGTGCCCGCGCTAATCAAGACATCGACCGCGGCGGGGTCAAGCGCGACCACGCGCTGCGGCGCAACCGGCACGCACAGCGGCTCGGTCGCCAACAACGGGTGCTCGAACAGCCGGAAGCCGTCCGCGCAGGTCGTCACCTCGGCAGTGCCCACCGCCGCAACATCCATCGCCTCCAAAATGGTGGTCAACACCACCTGCATCGACAACGGCCCCCCGAACAGCCAAGCGTCACCGCCCAACCAGTACGCCCGCTCATTGGCCACGAACGGCAACCCGTTCCACAACGGCGAACCGGTCAGCACCGGCTGATAGTCGTCTTGGGCGACGTACAAGAAGTTGTCGGCCTCGATGCCGACCAACCCCTCGAACTCGACCGTGCTGAAGCCGAACTGTTGCGGTGCGTCGCCCCATGCGTTGACCAGACCGGCCTGCACCAAAATCTCGGTCGCCAGCGCGTTGTCGGTAAACAGGCGGAAGGTCGGAATCTCGTTGGACGGGAAAATCTGCGCCAAGACGAACGACTCGCCCAAGCGCCCCGCCGCCTCGAGGCTTGCCCGCGCTGCCGCGAGGTCGGCCTCCAAGCCCGCCAACACGGTTTCGGCCTCGGCCTCACGCCCCAGCGCCACGGCCATCGTGTTGAAGGTCGCCAACATCTCGTCGTAGTGGGTGGTGCCGTCGGTCGGGTACGGGTCGAAGACCAGCGTCGGCGCAATCGCGCTCAGGGTCTCGTAGTTTTGCCCCGCCCGAAAGCTGACCGCGATAATCAAATCCGGCTCTAGCGCGGTAATCGCCTCGAAATTCGGCTCTTGGCGCGTCCCGACATCGGCCACGCTCGGGTCGAGGGTCGGGGGGATATTCAGCCAATTCTCATAGCCCGCGATGTCGGCCACACCGACCGGCTGCACGCCCAACGCCAACAAATTTTCGGCATACGTCCATTCCAGCGCCACCACGCGCTGCGCCGTCTCGCTGACGCACGCCTCGCCCAACGCATGGGCGATGGCGCGCTCGCCCTCGGCACACGTCGCCGCTTGCGCCCCTGCGCCGCTCACGCTCAAAAGCGCCAACATCAGCGCCACCATCACCGTGTGAAATCGTTTTTGCATCGTCCTATGCACCCATGGCTGAATTCAGAAGATGGCCGGATGATACGCCCACCCAGCGCCCCGCTTCCACGCCACGGATTAAAGGCAAACTTGCGCGCCGGACGCCGCCCGCCCCACCCCCATGCAAACCCGATGTGTGCGGTCGGTTAGCGGCCACCCCACCCATGCGTACAACTCATGCGAAACCGCG
Source organism: Anaerolineae bacterium (assembly GCA_025454715.1). Lineage (GTDB taxonomy): Bacteria > Chloroflexota > Anaerolineae > Aggregatilineales > Phototrophicaceae > Flexicrinis. Next base: position 202 of record JALONY010000367.1, on the reverse strand, counting down.
GTTAATTTTGGAGTAGGCCGGTTCATCAAACGTTCATGCGCTTGTGACCGGCCTGTACCTCCCACGCGCACCCGCACCGCTCGTACAATGAGTGTCACGCTTGCACGCTTGTGCGCCCCGTAGGAGGCAACCCCATGAAGCGAGTTTTCGCGCTTGTCCTGACCGTCTTGGCCTTGTTGGTTGCGGTGCCCGCCGCCGCCGA
>JALONY010000366.1 GCA_025454715.1 Anaerolineae bacterium | reverse complement strand
GGCTAGACGCGGCTGAGCAACTCGAGGCGCGCCTCGGCGTCGTCCTCCGGCACATGAAAATCCCCGGCCACCTCGACCGGGTTCCAGCGGCTCTTGGGCAACCCGTTCAGCAAGGCACGCGGCACCAACAACATGCGCGCAAACGCCAGCAACAGGTTGGCATCTTGCCCAATCAGCTCGGGCAGGCCGCGCTCGACGCCCCACGGCGTCGGGATGAGCTGGCGCACCACCAGCTTGGAAAACGACACCCGCGGCGCGTAACGGTCGCCGCGCACCGAGAAGCTCAGCGTGAGCTGGCTCAAATCGACCTTTTCCCACATCCCCGGGTGGGGTCTGTTCAGGGTCTCGTCGATTTGGATGGGCGGCGCGGTAAAGCCGAAAGCCGCCGTAAACTCATCGGCGATTTGCTCTAGGCGGGACAGGGTCTCGGTGCTGGTCATGGGGTGTCGTCCTTCATCATCTCATCTGGTCGGGCATCGTCGCCCAATGGGGCGCGCTCGAAAAACCACAGCAACGTGCTGCCATACACCCGCCGCTCGTCATACGGCGCGAAGTGACGTAGGCTGACCGGTTGGCGCTCTTCAGGGTCGATTTGTACCACGATCCGCCCATCCTCCGCCACCCAGTCGGGTGCGGCGTCCAGCGCTTGCAAGGCCGTCAGCCACATAGTCTTAAAGCGTCGGTGCGGCGCACCACCGCCAACGCCCCGAACCCGCAGGTGGTCAGGTTGTCGGTCACGGTGTCGATGGCGCGCCGCTCCAAATCCCAAAACGTGCAGTGGCGCGCCCCGCGGCTGAGCGCCTCGATGCCGACGCTGCCGGTGCCCGCGAACACGTCCAACACGTCCGCGTCGTACACGTCCCGCGCCAAAATGCTGAACAACGCCTCTTTGACGCGATCCATAATCGGGCGGGTGGTGTCGCCCGGCACCAGCTTGAGCTTGCGGCCTTTGGCCTTGCCTGCAATCACGCGCAGAGTCATACGGGTTATCCTTGCCTTTCGACCGACAAACGCGCCGCCCGCCAGTGGCTGCGCGGGGTGGTGAGCAGGCCGGGCGCCCCCGCCCCGACCATCAAGCGCCGCCCCCCCATCACGCTCAGCGCATCGCGGGCGGCATCGCGGATGCTGGCCGGTGCGCCCGCCCGCAGGTGCTTTTCGGGGTCGAGCCCGCCGAAGAACGCGCCATCCCACACGCCCTTGGCCGCTTGCAAATCGAGTTCGGTGGCGCGGTCGTCCCAGCCCAACAGGGTGGCACCCAGTGCGCTGGCCTGCCGCACCATCGGCGCGCTACCGCGGAAGTAGGCCATGCGTAACCACATCGCCCGCGGCAATTGCGCCAGCACCGCGTGGTCGCCCGGCAACCCGAACGTCACGTACTCGGCCTCCGACAACACCGCATAATCGGCGTGCTCGACCATCAAGTACACGCCCGCCAGCGGCGCGGCGCGCAAGCTGTCCAAAAAGCGCACGGTCGCGTCGGTCAGCACGTTCAAGCCCGACAGCAGGCGGTCGGGCTGGGTGCGGAGGTGGCGCACCAGCACATCATCGCCGACCAAGCGCGCCGCTTGCGCCAGCGGGCTGAGCACCCCCACCACCACCGGAATCTCGGGTTGCTTCATCGAGTCGGCCACCACGCGGGCGGTGGTGCCCAATTTGCCGAACTCCCCGCGAGTCGGGTCGGGCAGGCGCAAGTCCGTCCAGTCCAGCGACCGCTTGATGGCGCGGCGCTGGACGACGTGCTCACCGTCGGGCGCGCCGTGCCACGCACTGCTCAGGCCATAATCCGCCGCGGCGAACGGCCACGGCGGCACCAGCACGCACACATCCCAATCGAACGCGAACTGAAACTCGCTGACCGATTGGGCGTAGTCGGCGGCGCGCTGGTCATCCCCAGCGAATGCCCGCCACATCGCGACCGGCGCACGGTCGGTCGGTTCCCCCGCGAGGGTGCGCTCGAGGCGCTCACGCTTTTCCATCGGCAGTGCTCGCCCCCTCGTGACCGGTCAGGCTGGCGAGGTTAGGCGCTGACCTCGGCCACGCGCTGCCCCAACATGCGAATCAGCATCATGTAGCGGTCATCGCGGCTGGTCGAGAGGTCGTTGCTGGTGCTGCCCTTCCGCAGCTCGTCCAAGGCGGCCTCGGTGATGCGTAACGCGGTCTCGAACGCGGTGCGGGCGGCGGGCTTGTCACCGTTGAGGCGTTGCGCCAAACCGATGCCGTAGTGCGCGTCGATATTTTCCTTGTCCTCGTTCAGGACGCGACGGAACACGTCGAGGGCGGCGCTCGATTTCTTGTTGCGGAGCGCGTCCCAACCATCGCCCAACAACACCGACAATTCTTCTTTAGACATCGCCATGAGCACCTCTCCTAAAGGGTTGAGCAGCAAAAACAGTGGGCGACATTGTACCCGAAACACCCCCGAAAGACCACCTCAGCGCGTGCGGAGGTAGACCGCCATGCCCAGCGCCGTCAGCATGACCGTCAGCCACGCCAGCGCGTGCTCCGGCACCCACCCATGCCAGACCACCAGCGTCCCATTGGCCACCGGCGGCACGCGCACCGAGAGCAAGCCGTCGGTGGTGCGCGCCGTGGGCAAGGCTTGCCCGTCCAGCGCGGCCTGCCACGCCGGATAGGCGGCCACCAACACCGTGAGCGTGACCGGCTGTGTGGTGCCCACTTGCCAGACCAGCCGGTGTGACCGTTGCTCCAGCACGCTCATGCGCGCCCCAGCGTTGAGCGGGATGCGGTTGAAGGCGGGGGTGTCGTAGTCGTTGAGCAGCAGGCGGTTGGCAGGGGCGAGGGCGGGCAACGCGCTGGGGATGGCGCGCCCCGACGGCAAGACCGCAGGTGTGCGGGTGCGTTGCTCATAGCGAAGCTGGGCGCTGGCCGAAAACTCGACCGTGACCGCCCCACCCGCCGACGGAAAGACCGACAGCGACAGCGCCACGATCGACAAAGCCGCGCTGATGTAGCCCCAGCGCCGCCGCTCGGGCTTGAGTGAGTCGTGTAGCCAGCGCAGGCCGCCCGCCCCCGCCAAAACCGCCGCCAGCGTGCCCATCGACAACCAGACCGGCGCGGGCGACACCACACACCCGACCCACGCCACCAGCACCCCGGCCGTCCCGACCGTCAGCAACGGCCACGCAGCCGCGCCACGCCAGCGCCCCAGCCACGCCAGCCCGACCAACAACGGCAGCACCCAGCCCAACGTAAATTGGGGCGTGCCCGAGGCGACCCGCACCGGCGCGAGGAACTCCCACGCGCTGACGCGAAACGCGGCGGGCTGAGGCGAGGCCAGCCACGTCACCGCCGAGTCGAGGGCGAGCGCGGGCAACCAAAACGGGGCGCTGAT
>JALONY010000365.1 GCA_025454715.1 Anaerolineae bacterium | reverse complement strand
TGATCGAAACACACTTGAGCGATGCCTGCAAGCTCAATTGCGTCCGACAGGTCAAGCGTTGGCGACAGGGACTGTCTCGGCTGATTTTGGACACCGAGAAAGCCATCCAAGGCGAATATCTCCAAAATCTGACCCCACTCCGCGGTAGGAGGGGTTTTCAAGGCTCGCCGGCTGAAATCCTATTGCGCGAGATAATACAACTTGCCGTAGGCCGTGATGACCGAGCAACAGCCCCCGCTGTTGTCTATGTCACACTCACCCCAGTGGGTTCACAGGGGTCGGGCGACTACGCAGAATACCCCGACCACCCGGCGCTTGCCGACTTCGACCGCTCAGACCGCAAGTGGATTGCGGCGGCGCGGAGTTATCAACAGCTTTCTCCTGATAACGAGGCACCCGAAATCATCAATGCAGCAGATTCGGATTGGATGGCTGTCGAAGACATCTTGGCGACCGAGTATAAAATCGGTGTACAGGTCATTTGTGGGTGAGGTCAGCTATCCCCCTCACCCCGCCGGCAATGCCCCCTCACCCTCCCCTCTCACCCATTCCCCATGACTCCCCGCCGTGAACCGTGCTACAATCGTGTTGCGCCGATAATCAAACGCACATTCGATTCTTTTTCACCTTACGATTGAGAGGAGACCTATGACTTTTTCAATGAAAAAGGCCGCCGTGATTGGCAGTGGGACGATGGGGGGTGGCATCGCCGCCCTGTTGGCTGGGGTGGGCGTCGAGGTCATGTTGCTCGACATCCCGGCCAAAGGCACCCAAGCCGGTGACCCCGCCGCCAAGCGTAACGCCATCGTGGCCGACAACCTAAAAAAATTGCAAGGGATGCGCCCCGCCCAGCTCTTCAGCGCCGCCGACCTCGCCCGCATCCGCACCGGCAACACCGAGGACGACCTCGGCAAATTGGCCGATGCCGACTGGATCATCGAGGTCATCGTCGAGCGCCTCGACATCAAGCAAGCGCTGATGGCCAAGCTGGCCGAAATCGTCAAGCCGACCGCCATCGTCAGCAGCAACACGTCGGGCTTGCCCATCCACAAAATCGCCGAGGGCTTGCCCGAAGCGTTCACCCGCCGCTTCTTGGGCACGCACTTCTTCAACCCCCCGCGCTACCTAAACCTGCTCGAAATCATCCCGCACGCGGGCACCGACGCTAGCGTGACCGAGACGATGCTGGCCTATGGCCGCGACGTGCTGGGCAAGGGCGTGGTGCTGTGCAAGGACACCCCCAACTTCATCGGTAACCGCTTCATGTCGATGAGCGGGATGCAAGCGATGAACTACGCGCTGGACAACGGCTATTCGGTCGAGGAAGTGGACGCCCTGACGGGGCCGCTGATTGGCCGCCCCAAGACCGCGACCTTCAACCTCAACGACCTCGTCGGATTCGATATCGCGGTCGGGGTGGCGCGCAACCTGTACCCGGCCATCCCCGACGACCCCGCCCGCGACGTACTGGCCAACCCCAAAACCGCCGCCCTGAGCGATGAACTGCTCAAGCGCGGCTGGCTGGGGCGCAAGAGCGGCCAAGGCTTTTATTTCATGAAGAAGGGTGCCAGCGGCGACAAAGAGCTATGGGCGCTCAACCTCGAGACGTTGGAGTACGAACCGCCCAAAACGGTCGAGTTCGAGGCGGTCAAGAAGCACGGGCGCGTCAAGCCGACCGGTGAGCGCATCAAGCGCCTGCTGGCCGAGACCGACCGCGCCGGACAATACCTGTTCCACCTGCACGCCTTCTACTTGGCCTACGCCTCGCACCGCGTGCCGGAAATCACCGACAGCATCGTCAACATCGACAACGCCCAAAAGTGGGGCTTCGCCCACGAGATGGGGCCGTTCGAGATTTGGGACGCCATCGGCGTGGCCGAGTCGGTCGAGCGCTTCGAGTCGGCGGGCTATGCCATCGCCCAGTGGGTCAAGGACATGCTGGCCAGCGGCAAGCCCAGCTTCTATCAACGCGACGCGGCAGGTGTGGTCGTCGGCTATTACAGCCCGCAACACGCCGATTACGTCGCCCTCCAGCACCCGCCCAAGACGGTCGTCTTGGCCGACCTGCGCGCCCGTAAGACCGCCGTGGTGGTCGAGGACGAACACGCCGCCCTGCTCGACCTCGGCGACGGCGTGCTGTTGATGGAGTTCCGCACCAAGCAAAACACCATCACCGGCGGCCTGCTGGACATGGGCTTCAAGGCCGTGGACATGCTGGAATCGGACGAGTGGGCTGCGCTGGTCATCGGCAACGATGGTGAGCGCTTCAGCATCGGTGCCAACCTCGCCGACGCGATGGGGTCGGGGCCGGAGGGCATCGACGCCGCGGCCAAGAAATTGCAAGACTTCGGCATGGCCATGCGTACCGCCGCCAAGCCGGTGGTGGTCGCCCCGTTCAATATGACTCTGGGCGGCGGCCTCGAAATCACGATGCAGGGCACGGCGGTGGTCGCCCATGCCGAGCTGTACAGCGGCCTCGTCGAGGTCGGTGTCGGCATCATCCCGGCGGGCGGCGGCTGCAAGGAATTGTTGCGGCGCGTCGTCAACCCGGTGGCGCAACGCGGCGCGGATGTGCTGGAGCCGCTCCAGACCATCTTCCAGCTCATCGCCACCGCCAAGACCAGCGAGAGCGCCAAGCAAGCCCAAGAGCTCGGCTTCCTCGCCCCGACCGACAAAATCGT
>JALONY010000364.1 GCA_025454715.1 Anaerolineae bacterium | reverse complement strand
CATTGACGGCAACCAGAACTCGTCCTTGACCGATGCACAACGGGTCTGGGCATAGGTCAAAGAAGTCTGATTTCCATGGTTGGTCAATCATGAGGTGCTCGTGTTGGAAGGATGCATGAAAATAGGGTCACCGACAAGTGTACCCAGATTTGAAGGTACTATCCATGATAGGGCATAGTACCTGTGTTGGATGTTAATGAATTGAACGATTGGGAAGGGGGATGCCGATGGGTGATGAGGTGCTGGGGCGTAGCCGCGCTTACGAGGCGTTGGCTGAGGCATTGCATGAGGGCATTACACCGGCCTTGGCGGGGGTGCTGGGGGCGGACGGGCAAGACGCCGAGGCGCTGGCGGCGGAGCATTATCGGGTATTGGGGCTGAACGTGTACCCGTATGCAAGCTTTTTACGCCTCGGTGGGCTGGGAGGTGCCCAACCAGCAACCCGACCATCTCGGGGTGCAACTGGGGGCGCTGGGCTGGTTGGCCGGTGCAGAGGCCGATGCTTTGTTCGACGGGGCAGGGGGGCAAGCGGCGCGGGTGCGCGGGCTGCGGCGGCGATTCTTGGATGAGCGGGTGTTGACGTGGCTCCCGACCTTTGCGCGTGCCGTGACGTGGCAAGGCGAGGGGGTGATGGCCGACCTCGCCCGTTTGGCGCTCGAATTGGCCGTGACCGACCGGCAAGCGCTGGGCGATGACCTGATGGGGACATCGCACACTACCTGACCACCACTGCGTGGGCGGGGCTATACCTCAGCCGCGACGACATCGCCCGCTGGGCACAACGCCACGCCGTCCCGACCGGCTTTACCGACCGCCAGACCCTGCTACACAACGTGTTGCGCTCGGCGGTGGCCTATGGGCGGTTTGCGCCATTGATGGACGATTTGCGCGCTTTGGCCGAGGATTGGGCGGGGTATTACGAAGCGGGGACGTGGCCGTGGCGCGAGGTGTGGGCGGCGCGGGCGCGCCAGACCGCTACGATGTTGCGCGAGGTGCGCGATGGCGCGTTGAGCGGGTGAGCGCGGCGTGAGTGGCCTTTGAAAAAATCTTGAATGATGGATACCATATGATTCGGTGAACCCGTGTGCAGGGTGTGCGTATAAGAAGAGGACGCCCACGGGCGCGCCGCTCATTTCGTCCATTGTTTCAGGAGCATTGTTGCATCATGACCCATGCCAAGACCGCGCTGCCCGCCCGCAGCGATATCCCCAAGCAATACACATGGAACGCCGAAAGCGTGTTCGAGACCCGTGCGGCGTGGGCGGCTGCCGCGCAGTCGATTGCAGCCGACCTGCCCAAAGCGGCGGCCTATAAGGGGCGCTTGGCCGAGGGCGCGGCGGTGCTGGCCGACTTCATGGCCGAGGCCGACCACCTGACGCGGTTGTTGGGCAAGGTGTATGTGTACGCCAGCATGTCGAGCGCGGTCGATACGACCGATGTCGAGTCGGTCTCGATGTTGGGGCAGGCGGGTGGCTTGTACGGGCAGGTGTTGGCGACGTTGTCGTTTAGCGACCCTGAACTGCTGGCGATTGGGCGCGAGACGCTGGAGGCGTGGGTGGCCAGTGAGCCGCGCTTGGCGCACTATGGCCAATACGTCGATAACCTGTTCCGTCAGCAGGCGCACGTCCGCTCCGGCGAGGTCGAGGAGGTGATTGGGCTGGCCTCGGACATGCTGGACAGCATTTACATGAGCTACAGCCAGTTGGTCAACGCCGATTTGAAGTTTGCGCCCGCCACCGGCACTGACGGCCAGACCTACGAGGTGGCGCAGGGCAGCATCAACACGTTGCTCGACAGCCCCGACCGCACCGCCCGCCGCACGGCATGGAACAACTACATGGACGGTTACTTGGCCTATCGCAACACGATTGCGGCCAATTATGCCTTGTCGCTCAAGCAAGATGTGTTTCTGGCGCGGGTGCGTGGCTACGGGTCATCGGTCGAGGCGTCGCTGTTCAGCAACAACATCCCGAAGGCGGTCTTCACCAACCTGATCGACACGTTCAAGAAGCACATCCCGACGTGGCACAAGTACTGGGCGGTCAAGCGGCGGGTGATGGGCTACGACAGCTTGCACACCTACGACGTGTGGGCACCGATGGTGAAGGACGAACCGCGGGTGCCATATGAGCAGGCGGTCGATTGGATTGGCGCGGGGATGCGCCCGCTGGGCGACGACTACGTGAACGCCCTGCGGCGCGGTTGCTTGGAAGACCGCTGGGTCGATGTGTACCCGAATCAGGGCAAGCGGCAAGGCGCGTTTTCGAGCGGTGTGCACGACACGTTCCCGTTCATCATGATGAGCTATGACGACAACCTTGGGGCGATGAGCACGCTGGCGCACGAGCTTGGCCACTCGATGCACAGCTATCTGGCGCGCAAGACGCAACCGGCGGCTTACTCGGGCTATACGCTGTTCGTGGCCGAGGTGGCCTCGAACTTCAACCAAGCGATGACCCGCGCCCACCTGATGCGCGAGTACGCCGACGATAAGACGTTCCAGATTGCGCTGATTCAAGAGGCGATGACCAACTTTCACCGCTACTTCTTCATCATGCCGACGCTGGCGCGCTTTGAATTGGAGATGCACGAGCGGGTAGAGCAGGGGCGCGGCGTGACGGCGCAAGACATGAACGCGCTGATGGCCGACCTGTATGCCGAGGGCTACGGGAGCGAAATGACGCTCGACCGTGAGCGTGACGGCATTACGTGGGCGACCTTCGGCCATTTGTACAGCGCGTTTTACGTCTACCAATATGCCACCGGCATCTCGGCGGCGCACGCCTTGTCGGAGCGCATCTTGGCGGGGGATGGCGAGGCGGCCAAGCGCTACGTCGAGTTCTTGAGCATGGGCAGCGCCAAGTACCCGCTGGATGCGCTCAAGCACGCGGGCGTCGATATGACCACGCCGGAGGCCGTCGAGACGACCTTCGGCGTGTTGGCGCGCTATGTGGATCGGCTGGACGAACTGACCCGCTAAAGCGTGACCGTGACCGTCCGCCCGTCGCGCAGGCGGGCGGGCGCGTCGGGGTCGTGCGAGGGCAGATAGACGGTGGGCTGGTCGGCGCAATACGTGCGGATGGTGGCGAGGGTTTGGCGGGCGCTGGCGGGGTCGGAGGCGATGCCGGCCACTTTGCCGCCCAACAGTTGCGCCTCGTCGAAGCTGGCGTCCCCAGCGAACAGGTACGAGCGCCCCGATTCGCGCAGTAAGACCGATTGATGCCCTGCGCTGTGGCCGGGCGTCGGGACGATGAACACGTCTTGGGCTTGGGTCAGCCGGTAGCCTTGTCCGAAACCGGCGAGGTCTTGGGGCGAGAATTGCACCAGCGTCGGGTTCAGCCATGCGGGGTACAGGCAGGGCACCGCCCCCAGCGAGCTGGGATAATC
>JALONY010000363.1 GCA_025454715.1 Anaerolineae bacterium | reverse complement strand
TGGCCGCCCAAATCGCGGTCGAGAACCCCGCCGCCATCGAGAACGGCCTGAACCCCGCCTTTTCGTTCGTCGGCCTCGAAAACTACAACCGCTTGCTGTTTCAGGGCGGCATCCGCCAGACCGACTTCTTTACCGCGCTCAAAAATACCGTGTATTTCGTGCTGGGCGTCGTCCCGACCCAGACCGCCTTGGCCTTGGTGCTGGCAGTCATCGTCAACCAGCGCTGGTTGCGCGGCAAGGGCTTCTTCCGCACCGCCTTCTACTTCCCGTCCATCACGTCCTCGGTGGTCATCTCCATCATCTTCATGTGGATGTTCACCCAAGACGGCATCGTCAACACCGTCCTAGAGGCCATCTTGCCCGGCTATACCGGCCTGACGTGGCTCGACGACTCTAGCGGGGTCTTCCACAACCTGTTCAACGCCTTCGGGGTCACCCGCCAGACGGTCGGCGACTGGGCGGGCACCCGCCTCGCCGGAATCACCCTCTGGGACTGGATAAGCGGCCCCAGCGTCACCATGCTCACCATCATGATCCTGAACACGTGGACGACCATCGGCACCTTGATGGTGATTTACCTCGCGGCGCTCCAAAACATCCCCAGTAGCGTTTATGAGGCCTCGTCCATCGACGGCGCGACCGGCTGGCAACAATTCCGCTACATCACCCTGCCGTTGCTGGCGCCCACCACCTTCTTCGTCATCACCATCGGGCTGATTGGCACGTTCCAAGTCTTCGACCAGATTTTCGTCATCTCCAGCGGCGGCCCGGCCAAGACCACCCTGACCATCGCCTACATCGTCTACAATAACGGCTTCAACAACTCCGAGATGGGCGTGGCCGCCGCCACCGCCTTGCTGTTGTTCCTGATCATCTTCGCCTTCACGCTGGTGCAGCGCCGCTTCAGCCGCGAGACGGCCAACGTCTAAGGCCGCAGGGCAGAAAGGAAACACCCCATCATGAGCGCAGTCGCATCATCCGCCACCGCCCCGCGCCGCACGTTCGGGCGCACCTTCCGCACCGTGCTGGGCGGGTTCGGCGTGTTCTTCCTCGTCGTGTTCGCCCTCATCGAGACCGTCCCGTTCGTCCTGACGGTCGCCAACTCGTTCAAATGCCTGCCCGCCACCCGCGAGGCGTCCGAGGCGTTCATCCCCGTCCCGCCCTTCGGCATCGACTGCCGCGCCGACGGCGTCGCCCTGACCGCCGAGCAAACCACCGAGGGCTTGAACCCTCGAGGGCTACCAACAAGTCTTGGAATACGACTTCGGGCGGTGGTTCTGGAACTCGATCATCTACGCCGTCTCGATTACCGTCCTGCGCGTGCTGTTCGACTCGCTGGCCGGATATGCCCTCGCCCGCCTAAAGTTCGCCGGTAAGCGCGTGATGTTCTACATCATCCTCAGCACCCTGATGATCCCGGGCATCGTGCTGCTCATCCCGCGCTTCATCATCCTCCAACAACTCGGGTTGCTGGGCACCTTTCAGGGCGTCATCCTCGTCTTGGGCGCCGATGCCTTCGGCGTGTTCTTGATGAAACAATTCTTCGAGGCCATCCCCGAGGAAATCGAGGAGGCCGCCATGGTGGACGGCGCGGGACGCCTGCGGATGTTCTTCCAAATCGTGCTGCCGATGGCCACCCCCGCCCTGACCGCCCTGACCATCTTCAGCTTTCAGGGCACGTGGAACAACTTCATGGACGTGCTCATCATCATCGGCAAAGAGCAAGACCTGTGGAACCTGCCGCTCGGCCTGTCGCAATTGCGCGGCCAATTCGGCGACACGCTGGAATGGAACACGTTCTTGGCCGGTGCGGTCTTCACCACCCTGCCGATGGCCGTGCTGTTCTTCTTCTTCCAGCGCTACTTCGTCGAGGGCGTCAGCTACAGCGGCCTAAAGGGATAAGCGTCGATATGCGCGTGTTTCAGGTGCTGCGCCACACGGTGCAGCACCTCAACCAACGGGGCTATCTGTTCATCTGGGCCAATATCTTGTGCGTGGTGCTGATGTTGCCGCTCGTCACCGCACCGGCGGCATGGGCTGGCCTCGTCCACTTCACGCAGCTCAGCCTGAGCCAACGCCAAGTCGGGCTCGAGGATTTCTGGCGCGGCTTCAAGGCCAACCTGTGGCGCGGGGTCGGGGTGTTCGCCCTCAACCTGTTCATCGTCGGCATCAACACCGTCAACCTGTGGGCATATGCCAACGACCCCAGCCTCGCCGCCAGCCTGCTGCGCCCGATTTGGGCGGGCGTGCTGGTGGTCTGGGCCATCCTTCAGCTCTACCTCTGGCCGATCTTGCACCACATGGAGCGCCCCAGCGTGCTGGGCGGCCTGCGTAACGCGGGCGTCATGCTGTTGCTCAACCCGCTGTTTACGCTGGGGGTGGTGGCGTCGCTGCTGGTGCTATGGGCGCTCAGCACCGTCCTGACCGCCGCGTGGCTGCTGCTCACGCTCAGCGTGATGTCGATCTTCTTAACGCTTGCCGTGATGGACAGGCTCGGCATTCGTAGGTATAGTGAATGAGTGTTCGCTAAATCACCCTAAACCACCCGACACCCCATGACGACCATCAAAGACGTGGCTCGCGAAGCCGGTACCTCCATCGCCACCGTATCCTACGTCATCAACGGCAAAGTCGGTGAAGTCAGCGAGGCCACCCGCCAGCAAGTCATGGCCGCCATCGCCCGCACCGGCTACCGCCCCAACATCACCGCCCGCAATCTGCAATCGTCCCAGACCAAGCTGATGGGCTATGCGTGGCACGACATCCGCCACGGGCAGATGAACCCCATCCTCGACCAGTTCACCTACCTGCTGGCGCAAAGCGCCGAGGCGGCGGGCTATCACCTGCTGACCTTCACCCACAACGACGACAATTGGGAAGCGGTCTACCATGAGCTGATCAGAACCCGCCGCGTCGATGGGTTCGTCATCTCCAACACCAAGCAAGACGACCCGCGCATCGCATACCTGATGCGCGACGGGTTCCCGTTCGTCAGCTTCGGGCAGGCCAACCCCGATTGGGATTTTCCGTATGTCGATACCGACGGCGCGCACGGGGTATACGTCGCCGTCAACACCCTGATTGGCCTCGGTCACAAGCGAATCGCGATGGTCGGTTGGCCGGAAGGCTCGCTCTCGGGCGATGCGCGCTTGCGCGGCTACCGGCGCGCCATGCAAGAGGCGGCCTTGCCCGTCCCCAGCGTGTACGTCCAGCGCGGTGAGCAACTGGAGCAGACCGGGCGCGACGCCCTGCGCCTGTGGCGCGCCCTGCCCCCCGCCGACCAGCCGACCGCGGTGGTGGCCGTGACCGACCTCATCGCCATCGGGGTCATCACCGAGGCCAAAGCGGTCGGGATACGGGTCGGGCACGACCTCGCGGTGATTGGGCACGACGACGTGCCGCTGGCGCAATACCTCGACCCCGCCCTGACCACCATCCGCCAGCCCTTGGACGCCATCAGCCGCGCCGTGGTGGCCATGCTGCACCCGTTGATTGCGGGCGAGCCGCTGGCCTATCGCCGTGATTTGGTGGTGCCACAGCTCATCCTGCGCCAATCGCACGGGTGAGGCGGCCACCCTGCTAAATCAGCAGGCCGACCAAGAACAGCCCGTACAGCGCCAAGACCGCATACACCAGCTTGAACAGCCCAGCGGTCGGGACACCGCCCTCGGTGTAACCGCTGACTCCCAGCCAGCGCAGCTTGACCACATCGCCCGCCAAAATCAGCACGGCAAAGGCGACCGCATACCCCTGCGCGCTCTCCGGCGCACGCAGCAACGCCACCCACAGCGCGCTATGACCGATGAAGTACGCGGCGGCAAAAGCCAAGGCGATGATGTCCTTGAGCCGCAAGCGCAACCCAATCTGGGCGACGGTGGCGAGGGTGGCCAGCGTGAGGAGGATGATGGAAAACAGGCGGGGG
>JALONY010000362.1 GCA_025454715.1 Anaerolineae bacterium | reverse complement strand
CAACGGCAACAGCAGAAAGCTCAGGCCAGCCACCGGCCAATACGAGTCGGCGGTCATGCCCTCTGGGGCGATGCCGACCGCCCAGCCGGTCAGCATCGGTGACCAGCCGCCCGCTTGCCAGCCGAACAGGTCGGCGGCGGTCATGGATAAATCGTAGCGGGCGAATTGGATGCCTTTGGCCAGCGTGTGGCCGTTGCGCCCGACCTCGGGGCCGAACCCGATGCGGTCATACTCCCAGCCCGGCACCCGCGTATACAGGTTGGCAGTCGGGTCGCCGACCGTCGCCCAACTGAACCACGGCACGCTCAGCGCAACGAGCAGCGCGCACGCCGCCATCATCAACAAAGGGCGGCGCGCCCGCCCCTCACGCCAAAAGCGCCATGCGCTCCAGACGATGAACGGCACGGCCACCGCTAGGGCGGTCAGCGGGCGGTTGGCGGCTAGCGCGCCCAAGCGCGCCCCACCGCCACCCCCCGCCCTGCGTCATGCGCTGGTATGCCCACAGCAGCAACATGACCAGCATCAGGGCGCTGGTGTGCGCCATCAGCGTGGCGTTGAGCAAGATGGCCATCGGGCTGAAGGTGACCAGCAAGGCGGCCAACCTGCCCGCCGACCGCCCGAACACCTCCGCGCCGAAGCGGTAGGTCAGGGCGACCGTTAGGGCGGCGCAGGCCGCGTTGACCCACCACGGCGCGCCCATCAGCACGCCGACGGCCAGCAAGGCAGGCCACGCCGGTGGGTATTTGCCGAAGCGCGTGCCCTCGTGCTCAATCACGAACGGTTGCCAAAAGGCCAAGCTGGGCGTGTGCAATGGCGCGACCACCTGCCCACGAGCGAACACGTCGGCCTGAAAGTCATACGCGATTTCGTCCTCGAGGTGCGGCAGGCGCTCGAACACGACGCGGCTGACCAGCCCGCTCAGGCCAAAGGCGAGGCAGGCCAGCACCATCACGAACAAATCCGGTTTGGGGGGGCGTTGGGGTGTCATCATGCGCGCCATTGTACCCGATTGCGCGGCGGGGCGGAAACGCGGGTGCGGTTTGTGGCGCGTTGCGAGGTGTGTTACACTGTCATTTGAAAATTTTTCAAACGATTGGATACTGCTGATGAAACCGCTCGACCTCTCGCCTGATGCCGCTTGGCGTGCCCGCTTTACCGTCTCGGTGGTCGCCTATACCCAACTGGCCAAGACCAACCCGTCTCGCGGCCTCGCCATCACCAACCGCACCGGCATCTATCAACTGCATAGCTGGGACGCGCAAACCGGCGCGCTGCACCCCCTGACCGATGCTCCGGCGGGGGTGGTGTTCGGCGGGTTGTCGCCCGATGGCCAGTGGGTGTATTACCACAAAGACGAGCAAGGCAACGAAATCGGCCATTTCGTGCGGGCGCGTTGGGGCGCTTCGCCCGATGCGCCGGTCGAGGACATCACCCCCGACCTGCCGCCGTATGCCTCGTACTCGCTTGGGCAGAGCCTCGACGGGAGNGCGCCGGATGGCACGCTGGGCGAGCGCCGCTTGCTGTACCGCAGTGAGCGCATCTCGGCGGGGCCGACCCTGAGCTACGATGGCCAAGTCGCCGTGATTGCCACCACCGAGCGCAGCACCGGCTTCAATTTCGCCGTCTACAGCTTCGAGACCGGCAAGCCCAACCAAATCGTGCAGGTGTTGCAAGACGTGGACTCCAGCATCGACGTGGCCGGTTTTGCGCCGGTGGCCGGTGACTCGCGGCTGTTGGCCACCACCAACGTGAGCGGGTTCAGCCGCCCGGTGGTGTGGGACGCCCGCACCGGCCAGCGCATCGACATCCCGCTGGAGGACATCTCGGGCGACATCTTCGCGTGGGGGTGGTCGCCGGACGCCAGCAAGCTGTTGCTGTGCAACCTCGCCAACGCGCACTATCAACTGTATGTGTACGACCTCGACCGCTCGACGCTGACCCAGCTCAACCACCCGTCCGGCACGTTCAACAGCGGGTATTACGCCGACGCCGACCGGATTTTCGTCAACATGCAAGATTCGCAGCACCCGACCCAAGTGGTGGTGTTGGACGCGCACACCGGCGCGCAACTCGGGGTGGTCTTGCCCGCCGAGGGCGCGTTGCCCACCAGCCGCAAATGGCGGTCGGTCTCGTTCCCGTCCAGCGGCGGGGCGACCATTCAGGGGTGGGTGGCCACCCCTGACGGCGATGGGCCGTGGCCGCTCATCCTCGAGACGCACGGCGGGCCGACCTCGGTCGATACCGAGAGCTACGACCCCGTGGCGCAAGCGTGGCTCGATCACGGGTTCGCCTATATGACGGTCAACTACCGTGGGAGCGTGACGTTCGGGCGCGAGTTCGAGCAGGCCATCTGGGGCAACCTCGGCGATTTGGAGGTGGACGATATGGCCGCCGCGTATCGCTGGGCGGTCGAGAACGGCATCGCCCAGCCCGACTCCGTCCTCGTGACCGGCGGGAGCTATGGCGGCTACCTGACGTTGCAAGCGCTGGGGCGCAAGCCGGACTTGTGGGCGGGCGGCATCGCGCAGGTCGCCATCGGCGATTGGGTGCTGATGTACGAAGACCAAGCCGAGACCTTGCGCGGCTATCAGCGCTCACTGTTCGGTGGCACGCCCGACGAGAAGCCGGAACAGCACCGCACCTCGTCGCCCATCACCTATGCCGAGGCGGTGCGTGCGCCCATTTTGGTGATTCAGGGCGCCAACGACACCCGTTGCCCCGCCCGCCAGATGCGCGTGTACGAGGAGCGCTTGCAACAACTGGGCAAGGCGATTCACGTGCATTGGTTCGACGCCGGTCACGGCTCACGCGCCAACGACCAGCGCATCGAGCATATGGAGCTGATGTTGCGCTGGGCGTATCAGGTCTTGGGCTGAGATGCCCGTGATGGGGGTGGACGGCTGCCGCGCCGGGTGGGTGGCCGTCACGATTGACGAGGACGGGGGGTGGGCGTGCGCGCTGCACCCCTCGATGGTGTCGCTATGGTCGGCGGCGGTCGGGGTCGGGCGGGTGTGGGTCGATATGCCGATTGGCCTGCCGGAGCGCGGCAAGCGACAGGCCGATTTCGCGGCGCGGCAGGTCTTGGGCAAGCGGCGCAGTAGCGTGTTCGGCGTCCCGAGCCGTGCGGCGGCCTACGCGCCCGATTACGCGGCGGCCAACCGGCTCAACCGCGAGACGGCGGGCGTCGGGTTGAGCGTGCAGGCGTGGAACATCACCGGCAAAATCTGCGAATTGGACAGTTTGTTGCGCTTCGACCCCAGCATCGGGCAGGTCATGGCCGAGTCGCACCCCGAGGTGGTGTTTTGGGCGCTCAACGGGCGACAGCCGATGGCGCACCCCAAAAAGACGCCCGACGGCAACGCCGAGCGCCTCGCGGTCTTGGCGCGCCACTACCCCCCTGCCGCCGAGGTGCTGGCGGACGCCGCCCAGCACATCCCGCGCAAGCAGGCCGCCCTCGACGACGTGGTCGATGCGTTGTGTCTGGCGGTCGGGGCGCGGGCGGGTGGGGTGGCCAGCCTGCCCCCCACGCCCCCGACCGACTCGTTTGGTTTACCGATGCGGGTGATGTATCCTTTGGCAGGTGAATCATAGGTATTGGATGACGGCGAGGAGCAGTGGCGATGACGACACCCCAGTATGATTTCGGCGGGAAGGTGGTCTTGGTGACCGGCGCGGGCGCGGGCTTCGGCTTGGCGGTGGCGGCGATGTTCGGGCGGGCGGGCGCGTCGGTGTGCGCGGTCGATGTCAACCCTGACCGGAACGAGCAGGCCGCCGAGGCGGTGCGCGCCGCTGGTGGGCAGGCCGTGACCTTCGAGGGCGATGTGGCCAACCGCTATCAGGCGTCGGCGGCCATCGAGACGGCGCGGGGCGCGTTCGGGCGGGTGGATGTGCTGGTCAACGCGGCGGGCGTGTTCAAGACCGGCGCGGCGTTGCTGATGGACGAGTGGGATTGGCGGAGGTCGGTCGATGTCAACCTGACCGGCGCGTTTTTCATGTGCCAATTGTTGGGGCGGGTGATGGCCGATCAGGGCGGCGGCGCGATGGTCAATGTTGCGGCGCACGGCGGGCGACCGGACGGCATCGGGTACGTGGCCAGCAAAGCGGGGGTGATTGGGCTGACGCAACAACTCGCCCGTGAGTATGCGCCGCACCGCGTGCGGGTCAACGCGCTGGTGGTGGGCGAGGTGGGGGAGCGCGACATGCC
>JALONY010000020.1 GCA_025454715.1 Anaerolineae bacterium | reverse complement strand
GTCGGCGACTTGGTCAATGAGCGCCTCGCCAACATCGAGGATTACCGCTCCTTCCAGACCACCTACCTGCTCGACCGCAACGGGCGCGAGCTCTACCAGCTCATCGGCGAGGGGCGGCGCACCAAAGTGCCGTTCGCCCGCTTCCCCCAAGACCTCATCGACGCCACCATCGCCACCGAGGACGATGAGTTTTGGACGAACATCGGCATCGACATCCCAGCCACCGCCGTCGCCTTGCTCAATTACGTGCGCGGCAACGGTAGCGCCGCAGGGGGCAGCAGCATCACCCAGCAAGTCGTCCGCAACATCTTGTTCGACTTCGAGTACCGCCTCGAGCGCAGCGCCACCCGCAAGGCCGAGGAAATCTTGCTGGCCATCGCCCTGACCGGTCGCCTGAGCAAAGAGGACATCCTCGAGCTGTACCTCAACGAGATTTATTACGGCAACCTCGCCTATGGCGTCGAGGCCGCCTCGCAGACCTTCTTCGGCAAGCCGGTCGAGCAGCTCACCCTGCCCGAGGCCGCGCTGTTGGCCGGCCTGCCCCAAGCCCCGCGTGACCTCGACCCGCTCAACCCCGACCCCGACGTGCAGCAAGCCGTCTATGACCGCTGGCGCTTGGTCTTGGATTTGATGCTGGAAGAGCGCTACATCACCCAAGCGGAGCACGCCCAAGCCCTCAGCACCGGCTATACGCTGGTCAACCCCGAGGTGCCGCTCAACGCGCCGCACTTCACCTTCTTCGCCCGCGACCAATTCGAGGAGCTGATGACCGGCCTCGGTTATAGCCCCGAGCAGGTCGCCACCGGCGGCTACCGCGTGTTTACCACGGTCGATGTCCGCATCAACGACATGGCGCAAGCGGTCGTCCGCGATCAAATCTCGAAGCTGGGCGGCAACAACGTCACCAACGGCGCGGTGGTCGTGCTCAAGCCCATCACCGGCGAAATCTTGGCCATGGTCGGCAGTGCCGATTACAATAACGCGGCCATCGACGGCAGTTTCAACGTCACGGTCGGGTTGCGCCAGCCCGGCAGCAGCGTCAAGCCGTTCACGTTTGCCGCCGCCATCGAGCGCGGCATGAACACCGCCGACGTGATTTGGGACACCCGCACCGAAATCGGCATCCCCGGGCAACCGCCTTACATCCCGCGCAACTATGACAGCACCTTCCACGGCCCGATGCGGATGCGCTACGCCCTCGCCAACAGCTACAACATCCCCGCCGTCCAGACCTTGCGCCACAACGTCGGCGTCGAGTACCTGATTGGCTTCTTCCGCCGCCTCGGCATGACCAGCATCAACCCCGACCCCAGCCTGTACGGGTTGTCGTTGACGCTGGGCGGCGGTGAGCTCAGCCCGCTGGAGCTCACCCGCGGCTATGCCGCCTTCGCCAACGAGGGCGTCTTGGTCAACACGACCGCCATCCTGTGCGTCCTCGATTTCGAGGGCAACATCGTCTATCAATACGAGAACAACTGCCCCAGCGGCACCGTCACCAACCAAACCGTCAACCGCACCCGCGAGACCGTGCGCGTGCTCGACCCGCGCATCGCCTTCGCCATCTCCGACATGCTCAGCGACAACGCGGCGCGCACCCCCGCCATGGGCGGCAACTCGGCCTTACGCACCCCGTTCACCTCGTCGGTCAAGACCGGCACCACCGACAACGTCAAGGACAACTGGACGGTCGGCTACACCCGCAATATCGCGGTCGGCGTGTGGGTCGGCAACAGCAACGGCTCGCCGATGGTCAACACCTCCGGCCTGACCGGTGCCGCCCCCATCTGGAACCAAGTCATCACCACCATCCAGAACACCCCCGAATACCTCAACGAGTTCGGCTTCCAAGGCCAGCTCTTCCCCGACGGCTACACCCCGCCCCAAGGCATCGCCATGCAGACCATCTGCGACGTGCGCGCCCTGCAAGAACCGGCCACCGGCTGTGCAGGTCAAACCGCCGAGTGGATTTTGCAAGGCCCCGCCGGTGTGCCCGATGGGAGCGGCGGCTTGGTCTACCCCTCGGCGCAACTGCCCGCCCAAGACCCCAACAGCTCGATCCAGTTGGTCAGCCCGGGCGTCTATAAGGCGTGGGTGGTCGGCCTGCCGCCCGAGGTCGCCAACTCGATCCAATTCTCGCTGGCCCCCGGCCAACGCCGCCCGCCCGCCCCGCTCTATTGCCGCGTCCCGCCCGGCACGGCAGGTGCCCGCGAGTTGTTCTTCATCGCCCCGCCCCCAGAGCCCAACGACGCCGCCTCGGCGGAAGAATATGCTCGGGCGCGCAACCTCGCGTTCTTGCCCAGCATCGAATGCAGCGGCGACCTCGCAGGGGCGGCGCTCAACAGCAGCCCACCGGCCTACAGCAACCTGCCCATCAACGTGGTCAACGCCCAAATCAACTGGCCTGCCCCGGGCGAGAACGTCGGCAACGCCCCCCGCCCAATCTTGGGCACCATCAACTTCGACTCCAGTCAGGTGCAGTATTACCGCTTCCTCATCCGCGGCCCCCACTTCCCCGACTGGACGGTCATCGGTGAGCCGCACTACTCGCCGGTCATCGACGGCACGCTCGAGGTGCTCTACCCGCCCCCCACGGCGGGTAGCTACCAGCTCATGCTCGAGTTGTACAGCCCATCCGGCATGTTGGTGCAACAACCCATCTTCATCCCGTTTAACGTTCCGTGAGGCTGTCTCGCGCACCGGTCGGGCATCGGCTATCATAAAAAGCAGATGCCCGACCGTGATGTATCGTTAGTGTGTGCCCCGTGGTTCGTTTCGACACTTATAATGCCAGCGCGCATCTCGTCCGCCAGCTCGAATCGTCCGGCGTCGCCACCGTCACCCACGACGGCGGCGATACCGTCTTGGTCAAGCTCACCAGCGGCCACGAGGTCAGCATCCACCTGATCGAGACGATCATCCCGCCCTACGAGCTCAAGCTCAACCTGATCGAAAACGCCGAAAACGACATCTATTCGCTGTTCGTGCTGTGGGGTGATATGTTCTTGCCCCACGACAACGAGGTCTTTCAGCCCGACCCGTGGATGCACGCCCTGATGTCGCTCTACAACGGCAAATTGTACGCTTTCGATGTCTACGGCAAGGACATCCGCATCTTCCCGACCTATTTCGAGCCAATAGACCTGCTGCACTACCGCATCCACTACGGTGGCGACGTGGACGTGACCAAGCTGGGCTGTGGCAGCTTCGATATGGCCTACCCCGACCTGAGCGGGTCGTGGCTGGTGGCCGACTTCACCGGCGCCACCCCGCCCCCCAAGCGCCAAAAGAAGCAAGAGGCTCATGCCGCCAAGCCCGCCCCGCGCAAACGCCCCCCCACCCCGTGGGAGATATTGGGCATCGCCAAGACCACCGAGCGCGATGAAATCAAGCGCGCTTATCGCCGCCTCGCCCGCCGCTACCACCCCGACCTCAACCCATCCCGCGAGGCGCACGACCTGATGCAGGCGCTCAACAACGCCTACCAGCGCATCCTCGACGAATTGGACGCCCCACAGCCCAAGCCCTAAGGCGCGCAAAGATGGTTCACCGCTCGGTGAGCAGGGTGAGGGGCAACCACCGGTCTTGTTGCGCTTTTCTAACCAAGATCGTATACTGTCGTTATCTTTTGTGCACCCTAGCCCCGAGACGGTGGGTATGTCTGATTCCACGTTTGCCCTTCCCCAAACGCTGACGGTTCTGCGCGACCTGTTGGAGCGGTTGGCGGCGCTGTCGTCCTTCGATGGCGTCCGCCTGTTGGTCGAGCGCGTGGCCGCGCTGACCCCCGCGCATACCGCCACCCTCTATCTGGTGCAAGACCTGACTCGCGTCATCACCCCTGCGGGCGCGCAAACCACCGACGAGAAGCATGTGGCCGAGGTCATCGGCTGGGCGGAGCCCCGCCCGACCGGCACGCACGACTCCCCCACCCTGCCCAACGCCCCCGCCCGCGCCGAGGTGCTGCGCGACACCGGCGGGCTACTCGGGGTGTTGCTGTTGCCCACGCCCCCCGCCCCCGAGGCCGATGAAAGCGTCGCCCTCTTGCTCGGCCTCTTGACCCAAATCGCGGCCAAGCTGCGCGCCGAGGACGCCCGCGCCCGTTACATCCACAACCAAGACCAGTTCGTGACCGATTTCGTCCACGACCTGCGCACCCCGATGACCGTGGTCAAAAGCACCGCCGACGTGGTCGAGACCGCGCTGGCGCAAAGCGGCGACACCGGCTACAGCAAGATGCTCAAGCGCATCATGGGCAACATCGACGCCATCAGCGACCTGCTGGAGCACGTCTTCGTGGCCGGTGTGTATGACCCCGACACCGGGCGCTACACCCTGATGCGCGAGCCGGTCGATTTGGAGACCATCGTCAGCAGCATCATCAAGAACCTGACGGCCAGCGCCCAAAAGAAGGGCTTACAGCTCTCGGCCAGCATCGACTCCGGCCTGCCCATCCTCAGCGCCGACAAGAGTATGCTCAGCCGCGCCGTGACCAACCTCGTCGATAACGCGGTCAAATACACCAACGAGGGCGAGGTGGCCGTGCGCGTCCAGCGGATGAGTGACGGGGTCTTGATTTCGGTGCGCGATACCGGCGTCGGCCTCGGCGAAGAGGCCAAGCGCCGCGTGTTCGAGAAATTCTTCCGCGCCAACAACCTGCGCCACAGCAACATCAAAGGCACCGGCTTGGGCTTGTTCATCGTCCACAGCGCCGCCGTCCACCACGGCGGGCGCGCATGGGTCGAGAGCGAGCCGGACAAGGGCAGTACCTTCTTCTTGTCGTTGCCGTTGCGCCACGCCGCCGAGTCCTGAGCCTGCCCCGCCCGCCCAACCGACACCCCCACCAGAAGCGAGCCGCACCCCCATGCCCATCCAGCAACTGCCCGATCACGTCGTCGCCCAAATTGCCGCCGGTGAGGTGGTCGAACGCCCAGCTTCGGTCATCAAGGAGCTGGTCGAGAACGCCCTCGACGCCGGAGCCACCACCATCCAAGTCACCTCCAACGGCGGCGGCCAAAAATTATTGCGCGTCAGCGACGACGGCAGTGGCATCCGCAACGCCGAGGTCGAATTGGCCTTTGCCCGCCACGCCACCAGCAAGCTCCGCACCGCCGATGACCTGCTCAGCCTGCAAACCCTCGGGTTTCGGGGCGAGGCGCTGTGCAGCATCGCCGCCGTCGCGCAAGTGACCTGCGTCACCCGCCACCGCGATGAGCAGACCGGCCTGTCGTTGCGGCTGGAGGGCAGCCAAGTGGTGGCGCGCCGTGCGGTCGGGGCACCGGCGGGCACGGTCATCACGGTCGAGAACCTGTTTTACAACGTCCCCGTCCGCCTCAAATTCTTGAAAAAAGACACCACCGAAAAGCGCCAAATCGGGCAAATCGTCACCCTATACGCCATCGCTTACCCCCATGTCCGCTTCGTCCTCGTCCAAGACGACCGCGAGGTATTCCGCTCCAGCGGTAGCGGGCGGTTGGAGGATGTGATGGTCTCGGCCTTCGGGGTCGAGGTCTTTAAGCAGATGCTGCCCATCGACACCACCACCGACCGCATCCGGGTGGTCGGGCACACCTCGCGCCCCGAGGCCGCCCGCACCACCCGTGAGCGCATCCACGCCTTCATCAACGGGCGCGCCATCCAAGACCCGATGCTGGTGCGCGCCATCACCGACGCCTATCAAGGCTGGTTGCCCGACAAGCACTATCCGGTCAGCGTGTTGCTGGTCGAGGTGCCCGCCGAGGAGGTCGATGTCAACGTCCACCCGACCAAGGCCGAGGTGCGCTTCCGTGACCCGGGCGCGGTCTATACCGCCGTGCAACGCGCCGTGCGCGAGGCCGTCCTCGGCACCGGCCACACCCCGCCCCCCAACGAGCGGGCAGGTTTGCCCGCCGACCCCGTGCGTGCCGCCCGTCGCGCCCGCACCGATGCGCCGTTGTTCGAGCCGAGCGCCACCCCTGCCCCGCCCGAGCCGGACGCCCAGCCCGACGATGACCCCGACGACGAGCGCGCCTTCGATGTCTCGCACATTCCCGAAGGCTTGGGGCAACCCGACCGACCGCGCACCTTGCCGGTGCTGCGTGTGATTGGGCAGGCCGGACAGCGCCACATCCTCGCAGAGGGCCCCTCCAGCCTGTTCATCATCGACCAACACGCCGCCCATCAGCGCGTGCTGTACGACTCCGCACGCCGCGCCCTGTTGCGCGGTGACACCCCGCCCCAAACCGAGGACATCGCGGGCACGGCCAAGCTCCCCCCCGCCCACAGCCGCCAATTGGAGCCGCTCTTGCCGGTGCTGGCGCGGCTCGGCCTCGTCATCGAGGCGTTCGGCCCCAACCTGTACCGCGTGGCGGTCGCCCCGCGCTTCTTGGCTGGCCTCGACGCCGAGACCGTCGTCCAAGCCGTCATGCGCGCCCTCCTGACCACTCCCAGCCTCTCGGACGACTCGCTGTTGGCCGCGCTGTGCAAGGTCGGGGCGGTCAGCGCGGGCATGGGCTTGACCCTGCCTGACCAGCAAACCCTCATCCGTGAGCTAGAGCGCGCCACCGACCCGCTCACCGCCCCCGACGGCGCGCCGGTCTTCATCGAGTTCAGCGCCGACCAGCTCGCCCGCGAGTTCAAGCGCCGCTAAACGCGGATGCCCGCCGCCCGCGCACGGCTGAGCACGCTTTGCGCGGCGCGAATCATCGGCATATCCACCATCTTGCCCTCGAACGTGAATACCCCGACCCCTGCCGCCTGCTGCGCGTCATGCTCCGCAATCAAGCGGCGGGCGCGGTCGATTTGTGCCGCCGTCGGCGTAAACACCTGTTGGAGTGGCAAAATCTGGCGCGGGTGAATCGCCAATTTGCCGGTATAGCCCATCTGCATGGCGCGCTCCGCGTCGTTGACCAACAGCGACTCGTCGGCCTTCACGTCGATGAACGGCGTATCGAGCGCCTGCAACCCGAACGCCTTGGCATATGTCACCACCGCGCTACGGGCATAAAACCCCTCCCAGCCCTCCAGCGTGCGCGTTGCGCCCATGTCCCCCGCGAGGTCTTCTGCGCCGAACGCCAACGCTTGCAAGCGCTTGGCCGCCCCCGCAATCTCGCGCAGGTTGACCACCCCCAACGCGGTCTCGACGATCGCAATCAGCGCAATCGAGCCGTGCGGCCAGCCGTGTACCTGCTCGGCGGTGGTCAGCCACCCGTCCACCGTCGCAATATCCGCCGCGCTCTCGACCTTCGGCAACACGTAACCGTCCGGCCTCCCCGCGATGGTGTGATCGAAATCTTCCTCGCACCAGTCGATTTGGCTGGTCGGGTTGAGCCGCACCAAGCGCTCCGACCGCCCGAAAGACACCTCGCGCAGCGCGTGCGCCACCGTCTCACGGGCGGCAGGTTTGTTGTTGAGCGCCACCCCGTCCTCCAAGTCCATGATGACCGAATCGACGCCCAAACTGGACGCTTTCTCGATTTTCTTGCGGTCGTCGCCCGGCATAAACAACAACGCCCGCCGTATCGCACTGCTCATCACCGCACACCCCTGACTGCTGCCCTAAAGCACATCCGTATCCCTCTATGGTATCATGTGCGCCGTGTAAATACGGGGGAGGGCTTCATGCGGCGCTGGGTGATGACGTGGGCAATCGTGATGGTGATGAGCGCGGTGGCAGGTTGCCAGCCCCCCAGCGACACCCCGCTACCGACCGTGATGCAGCTCCCGACCGACTCGCCCCCCTCACCGACCGCTCCGCCCTCCGATGCACCGGCACAACCCCTGCCCTATAACCAAGCAGTCAGCGACATACTCGACCGCGGCGAGGCCAAGCGCTGGGTCTTCGACGCCCAGCGCGGCGATACCGTGCAGGTGCGCGTCGTCAGCGACTCCGTGACCCCCCGCCTGACCCTGACCGCAGCCGACGGGACTGGCTTGGCCGACGGGCAAACCAGCCTCGAGGCGGTCATCCCCGCCGACGGCGTGTATACCCTGACCGTCCGCGCCGAAAGCGGCACGGGCAGCTATGACCTCGGCTTGACCAGCGCGCAAAACCCCGCCGCACCACCACCCACCCTCACCCCCGTGCCGGTCATCGTCGGCGTCCCGACCCCCACCCCCGCACCGGTGGCAGAAGGCACGTTCTTGGGCGTCTTGGCCGACCGGCAAACCAGCGCGGGCGAGTTCGCCCTGTCGGACGGCGCGCACCTCTACAGCTTCGACGCGCCCGCCACCGGCGGGGTCGCCCGCCTCCAGCTCACCCGCGTCAACGGTGCCACCCAGCCGCTCATGGCCTTGCTCGACCCGTCCGGCGTGGTCGTCGCCGTCGATATGTTCAGCGACAACGGCAGCGGTGCCCTGCTGCAAAACATCCCGCTAGAGGCAGGCGGCACCTATACCGTCCGGCTCGACGGCGCGGGCAACCCGGGCACCTACACCCTGCGCCTCGACCTGAGCGCCGCCCCCGTGCCGCTCACCCCGACCATCGTCGTCACCCCGACCAGCCCGCCCCAGACGCCGGTGCTCACCCCGTCCATCCCCGTGGCCGAGCGCGGGGTGCGCCTCTCGCCCAACGCGCCGGTCGCCGACCGCATCGCTGAGCCGTTCGACCTCAACACCCACTCGTTTTATGCCCAACAAGGCGACACGTTGGCCATCGGCGTCGCGCCGGTGGTCGGCAGTGGCTTGTCGCCCCAAATCGAGCTGATTGACCCGGATGGGAACATCGTCGGCACGGCGGTCGGCGGGACGACACCCCTCGACCGCGATGCCCTCATCACCGGCCTCGTCGTCCCCCTCGAGGGGGCGTACACCGTCTATGTGACCGGCCAAAACGGCACGGTCGGCGATTATGTGGTGTCGTTCGGCGGCGAGGGCGCACGCTTCGAGGTGATGCGCGGCGAAATAGCGCCCGATCAGGCCGTCACGGCCAATTTCGAGCGCCGTGCCGCCGCCGATGTCTGGTATATGTACCTCAATGCGGGCGATGTGGTGACGGGGTGGGTCTTGCCACTCGACTCGGTGGTTGCGCCGGTCTTGGAATTGGTGCGCGAGGACGGCGCACTACTCGGCCTCGACCGTGACAGCGGCGGCGACCGCGCCCCGCAAATCAACGGGGTGCGCGTCACCCAGTCGGGCTATCACTATTGGCGGGTGCGCCCCGCCGACCCCAACCAACTCGGCACCTATCAGCTCACGTGGCGCTATCTCGACTTCGCCCCGACCCCGACCCCACCGGCAGGCACCGTGCCACTGGTCACGGTCAACGGCACGGTCGCGCCGGAAGCCTATGCGTTCGTGCCGTTTTATGGGCGGGCGGGCGAGGTCGTGCGGGTGTACGTCAACGCGCCGGTCGGCGGCACACTCGACCCCGTGGCCGCCCTCATCGCCCCCGACGGGCAGACCATCGGCGGCGGCGACGACCTGCCCAACAGCATGAACGTGCAATTCGAGGCGACGTTGCCCGCCGACGGCACCTATCAAGTGCGCGTCAGCGGCTACCTCAGCGGCGGCGAATACGTCTTGTACGTCGAGCGCCTGTTTCGGTAGGGTGCCTCCCCCCTCAACAAAACGCCCCCCGCCCAATGTTTGGGCGAGGGGCGCACGTTGGCGCGCTACGCTCTATACGCTTTAGGTGAAGGCGCTCTCGCCGGTGATGTCGCGCCCGACGATCAGCAAGTTGATGTCGTTGGTGCCCTCGTAGGTGTAGACCACCTCGGCATCGGTCAACAAACGAGCGACGTGGTTCTCGATCAGCAAGCCGTTGCCGCCCATCGTCTCGCGGGCGAGCAAGCACACTTGGCGCGCCTTACGGGCGCAGTTGAACTTGGCCATCGAGGCGATACCCTCGGTCAGTTGGTTGGCGATCATCAGGTTGGCCATCTGGAAGCATTGCAGCTGCATCAAGGTGACCTCGGTGGCCATCTCGACCAGCTTATGCTGGATGAGCTGGAAGCTGGCGATCGGGCGGCCAAACTGGTGGCGCTCCTTGGCGTACTTCAGGGCGGCCTCGAAGGCTGCCGAGGCGAGGCCAGCGGCCTCCCACGCCACACCGGTGCGCCCCATCACCAAGACCTTGCCGATGTCCTTGAAGCTCTTGGCCTTCTCGAGGCGGTTCTCGGCGGGCACGCGCACGTTTTCCATCACGATATCGGCGTTGAGGATGGCGCGCTTGCCGATTTTGCCCTGAATGTTGGTCATGGTCAGGCCATCGACCGTCTGCGGGTCTTCGATGACGAACCCGCCCAATTCCTTGCCGTTCTCCTCACGCGCCCAAATGATGAGCAAGCCCGAGATGGTGGCGTTGCCAATCCA
>JALONY010000019.1 GCA_025454715.1 Anaerolineae bacterium | reverse complement strand
CCACCGCTCGGCGTCCAGCCCGCGGGGCGCTGGGGCGCACCGCCACCGCCGCCGACCGTCGGGTTGGTGTTGGTGCGGCGCACCTCGTCGGCGGTGTAGGGCTGACGAGACGCGGGGGGTTGTGGCCGCCCGCCCGCAGAAGAATACGGGTTGGTGCGCGACTCGCCAGAGCCGCCCTCCTCGTCCTCATCGTCGTGGTCTTGCGAAAATTCATCTCGTTCGTAGCGCAAATCGTCGTCGCTCATCCCAGCCTCGCTTTACCCCATGCCTCGGAAAGAGGGGCTTTGTTTAGCATACCACACCTTGCGCTTTTAGACGATGAAAAACAAACAAATGTTCTGTATTTTCGCCCGCGGCGCCCCGCCCAACCGTGTGAGCGGTGGGCGGGGGTGGGCTGTGCGTCGGGGTTACAGCTCGCCCGACAAGCCGTGTACGTCTTCAATCACGATCAGGCCGAGGCGCAGGGCGCGCAACGCGGCGCTGTGGCGGTCTTTGGCGTTCAGCTTGTCCATGACGTGCGCCATGACCTCGATCAGCTCGGTCAGGCTCATGCCGAGGTCTTGGGCGATGGCCTCGTTGTCGAAACCGGCGGCCACGCGCTGGATGAGGCGGGTCTCTTGCTCGTTCAGCAACGGCTTGCCGCCCGCCGCGCCGCCCATCAGGCCGCTGACGACCTTCTCGGCCACGCCGCGCCCAAGCACCAGTTGGCCGCTCATCACCTTCTCGACCGCGCCGAGCAGTTCGTCTTGCTCTGCCGACTTGAGGACATAGCCGTGTGCGCCACTGCGCAGGGCGCGCACGATGTACACGTCTTCCTCGCGACCGGTCAGGACGATGACCTTGACCTGCGGGGCGAGGCGGCGGATGTCGGGCAGAATGTCGAGGCCGCTTTTGCCGGGCATGTTCAAATCGAGCAGCAACAGGTCGGGCTGGACGGCCAGCACCTTCTCCAGCGCGGTTTCGCCGCTCCCGGCCTGCGCCACCACGACGTAATTGCCGCTGGTCTCCAACATGCTGGCGAGGGTTTGGCGCAGCAGGGTGTGGTCGTCGGCCAGCATGATGCGGAGGGTGCGGGTGCGGTCGGTCGAGCTGGAGACGCGGGTGCTACGCTGTGCCTCGGGGCTGGTCGGGGCTTCTTCGAGCGCGGACTCGAGCGCTTCGGCCAACTGCGCGGCGGTTTGGTAGCGGCGGGGCGGCTGTTTCTCCAACGATTTGAGGATGACGGCCTCCAACGCGGGCGGGAATTTGCTGACCGATTGGTTGATGGGGGGCGGTGCCGATTTGACCTGCTGGAGCAACAGCGAGGCGATGTCGTCGCTGTTGAAGGGCAATTTGCCGGTGGCCATCTCGTAGAGGCAAATGCCCAGCGAGTAGATGTCGGTGCGGGCGTCGAGCGCTTGGCCTTGCGCCTGTTCCGGCGAGAGGTAAGCGGGCGTGCCGATGACCATGCCGTGGGCGGTCACGCGCTGGGTGTCTTTGGTGATGGCCAAACCCATGTCCATAATCTTGATTTGCCCGTCGGGCGTGACCTTGATGTTGGCGGGCTTGATGTCGCGGTGGACGATGCCTTTTTCGTGCGCGTAGTGCAGGGCACGGGCGATTTGCGCGCCGAGGCGCACCAGCGTGGGCGGGTCGCACGGGACGAACTTGGACAGCGCATCGCCCTCGACGTACTCGACGACCAAGAACGGGCGCTCGCCTTCCTCCTCCACATCATATAAGGCCATGATGTTGGGGTGGTTGAGCTGCGCGGCGGCATTGGCTTCTTGGATGAAGCGCTTGCGGGTGGTATCGCGCACATTGGGCAGCAGCATCTTGACGGCGACCGTGCGCCCCAAGCGCTCGTCGGTGGCGCGGTAGACGGCTGCGGTCGAGCCTTCTCCGATAAGTTGATGGATGGTGTAACGGTTGCGGAGCTTTCGCCCTATCATGATTTGTCTTCCCGCCGCTTCTTTAACCTCGATGACCCACAATCGCACAGGGTATGCTATAGGACAGACTGTACCACATTTGCGATGAGTTGGCAGTGGGTGGGGCATGAAAAATATCCCCCTGCAAACTGCCCACTGCAAAGAACGCTGTCCGGTGGCATAATCTAAGGCATTGTGAAGGCATTTTTGGCATTCGACAGCCTAGACGGGGGCGGGAACGTGGACGCAGCACTCACCGAGCGTAAAGCATTGAACATCATCGTAACCGGCGCGGCGGTGGGGGCGGGGCCTGCCGTGGTGTCTGCCCTGACCAAAGCGGGGCACGTGGTGCGCGGTATTGCCGCCACCACCGCCCAAGCGCACCTGTTGCGCGCCCTCGGCGGTTTGCCCATCTATGCCGACGACGCCCGTGCGGGCGAGGTGGCGGCGCTGGTGCGCCTGCACAAGGTCGATGCCTTGGTCGATTTGGGCAGCAACGAGGCCAACCAAACCGTGGTCAACATGGGCTGGGACGCCGAGCGCTTGCAGGCGCGGGCGGCGGCCTTGGCCGAGGCCGCCCAGACCGGTGGTGCCAAATTGCTGGTGCAGGTCAGCCACGCCTTCGTGTATGGTGACCACGGCGGCCACGACGATCATGGGCACGGCCACGGGCACCATCACCTCATCGACGAGACGACCAAGCCGCAGACCGGCGGCCACCCCTTGCTCAAGGCGGTGGTGAAGGCCGAGAAGGCCGCCCTCAACATCGGTGGGGTGGTCTTGCGTGCGGGCTATGGCTACGGCGGTCACTATAGCGGCCTCAAGCAAGCCACCGACTCGCTCAAGCGCGGTGGGCTGTTGCCCTCGGGTGAGGGCGTGGTCAATTATTTGGCCGCCGCCGACCTCGCCGAGGCCATCCGGCGCGTGGCCGAGGCGCAACCCCACGGCGAGGTCTTCAACGTCAGCGACGGCAAGCCAATCACCTCTTACCAGTTCGTGGCCGCGCTGGCCGCCGAGCTGGGCGTCATCACGCCCGCCAAGCTCCCCAGCTTGGTCAACAGCATGATGGCCGGCAAGCCGCTGGCCGACCTGCTGGCGCTGTCCGCGCCGGTCAGCATCGCCAAAATCACCGCCGCGCTGGGCTTCACCCCGTCTTACGGCTTGTCGGCGGGATTGGCCGATGCGCTGCTGACGTGGCGCGCCGCCCAAGCGGGCTGAGGCGCGCCGCATCATGCCCATTCGCGCCATCCTATTCGACCTCGACGACACCCTGATTGATTGGTCGGGGTTCGCGGGCAATTGGTACGACATCGAGCCGCGCCATTTGCGCTACGTGTACGACCACGTCACCCACACCGTCGGCGGGATGCGCGTGAATTTCGAGGGCTTCATCGAGGAGTTCAACCGGCGCACCGGTGAGGCGTGGCGCAACGCCCGCCACAGCATGGCCTCGCCGCACATCGGGCATTTGCTGGTCGATACCATCGCTTGGCTGGGCATCCCCCGCGAGCGCCTCGACCTCGATAGCATCGTCGATGCGTATCGCTGGGACGTGGTGGAGGGCACCTTGCCGTTCCCCGAAGTCCACGGGGTGCTGGAGACCTTGTCTCAGCGCGGCCTCGCGATGGGTCTGATTACCAACTCGTACCTGCCGATGCGGATGCGCGATGCCGAATTGCGCGGGCACGGCCTGATGCCGTTTTTCGGGGAGCATCGCTATAGCGCCGCCGACCTCGGCTACCTCAAGCCGCACGCCAACGTGTTCATCGGCGCGCTGGAGCGGATGGGCATCCCGCCCGCCGAGGCGGTGTTCGTCGGCGACAACCTGACGGCGGACATCATGGGTGGGCGCGGGGTCGGGATGCGGACGGTCTGGCGGATGACCGACAAGAGCGCCTCGTTGCCCAGCGTCAACATGCAGCCTGACCTGATCGTGTCCTCGCTCGACCAGATGCTGCCCAAGCTCGAGCAGTGGATGCAGGACTAGGGCGGGCGGCACATGTTCGCAGGGTTGCCCCTGACCGACCGCAACCTGATTTTGACCGGCTACAGCGGGTCGAACCTGCCGCGCATCGGGCTGAAGGCCGCTGAGCGCCTCAAGATGCCGTTCGTCAACCTCGACGTGCTCATCAGTGAGCGCTTGGGCGTCTCGGGCGAGGAACTGCGCGATATTTACGGCGAGCGCCGCCTGAAGGCGGTCGAGGCCGACCTGATGGCCGAGACGGTGTTGCGCCGCCAAAGCGTGATACGGGTGGGGGCGCGCACGGTGCTGCACGCCGACCACGCCCAACGCCTCGCCCAGACCGGCACGATTTTCGTGCTGGTGACCAGCCTCGACGCGGTGTTGCGCCGCTTGCACATCCAGATGGGCGGGCGCTATGCCGACCCCAACGAGCGCGCCCGTGAGCTGGGCGACCTGCGCCAAGAGTGGCCGGTGCGCGAGCTGGGCGGGGCGGTGCTGTTGGACGTGACGCGCTTGAGCGAAGCCGAGACCCTCGAACACATCCTCGACCAATACCGCCAGCGCGCCATCCCGCGGGCGTAGCGGGCGCGGCGGCAATCCGCGCCCCTACGGACTGGTGGGTGCAGGGGCGGGCGCAGCACGCTGTGCCCCTACTGCGCCCCCTTCTTCAACCGGTGAGGAAGGGGGCGGCGGCGCTAGAACTGCGCGATTTCTTCCTCGGTCGCGGTCAGGCCGAGGATGTTATAGCCGCAATCGACGTAGATGATTTCGCCGGTCACGCCGGTCGAGAGGTCGGACGCCAGATAGACCGCCGTCTTGCCCACGTCGTCTTGGCTGACGTTGCCGCGCAAGGGCGATGATTTCTCGTTGAAACGCAACATAGCGCGAATCCCCGGCACGCCCATGGCCGCCAGCGTCTTGATGGGCCCCGCGCTGATGGCATTGACGCGCACGCCCTTGGGGCCGAGGTCGGCGGCCAAATAGCGCGTGATGTTCTCTAGGGCGGCCTTGGCGATGGCCATCACGTTGTACTTGGGCATCACCTTCTCGGCGGCATAATAGCTCATGCTCATCACCGTGCTGCCGGGCTGCATCAAGCCCTCGGCGCGCTTGCACATCGCAATCAAGCTATAGGCGCTGATGTCCATGGCAATCTTGAAGCCCTCGCGGGACACGTCCAAGAAGCGCCCACCGAGGTCTTCACGCGGGGCATAGGCCACCGAGTGCACCAGCACGTCCAAGCGCCCATATTGCTCGGCGAATTTGGCGAATACCGCGTCCAATTGCTCATCGCTGCCCACGTCGCACAACTCGACGAAGGTCGCCCCGACCTCCTCGGCCAGTGGCTTGACGCGCTTGGCCAGCGTCTCGCTGGCGTAGCTCAGGGCGATGGTCGCGCCCTCGGCGTGCAAGCGCTTGGCGATGCCCCAACCGATACTGTCCTTATTGGCGACGCCGAAGACCAGCGCGATTTTCCCGTCCAAAAGACCCATGATGTGTGTCCCCTCTGTGGTGGTTGCTAGATAAACCCACGGCAATTGCGCTATAGTAGCATCGAGTTTCGCCGCGAAAGTGAGCCGCAGAACCATGCCCGCCTCCGCCAACCCGTTCGACCCCACCCAGCCCAATCTGCCGTTCGTCGGGCGTGAGGTGCTGTTTGCCCGTGTACATCAACACCTAACCGGCGCACCCGTCACGCAGGCCGTCCTATTGCTGGGTCGGCGGCGCAGTGGGCGCACCGCGTTCCTGCGCGCCCTACGCCAGCGCTTCGATGAGTCGTTCGTGTGGGCGGACTGTGGGCTGACGCCCCAGACCACCCGCGACGAGACCGCGTTTTGGCACATGGCGTGGGAGGCGGCCAAGCACGCCGCCGCCGCCCGCGGCCTATCGGTGCACCGCCTGCCGCATTTCCCCGACGACAAGCCCGCCGCCGACCTGCGCGTGTGGTTCGCCCAGCGCGGCCTGCCCGAATTGTACCAGCTCATCCGCCCGCACCGCCGCCTCGTCTGGGTGATGGACAACGCCGAGCCACTGGCCGACGCCGTGCAGCGCGGCGACCTGCCCACCGACCTCGGCGCGGCGGTCGGGATGCTGTTGGGCACGCAACTCGGCCTCGTCCTGACCGCCCACCTCGACGCCGAGGCGCGCATGGCCAACCTCGCGCCACTGACCCAAGCCGAGAGCACCCTGCGCCTGAGCGCGTTTTCGTCCGCCGAGGTCGAGCAATTGCTGACGCACGGGCGCGGCGGCAGCGAGTCGGGCTATGCGCTGGCCTTGCACCGCATGACCGGCGGCGCACCCGAGCTGACCTTGCGCGCCGCGGCGTTGGCGCACGATTACGCCCGTGGCAATTATTACAAGACCGAGCACCTGCGCGCCATCACCCCCGACCTGTTGCTGTGGGCGCGCCCGGGCTTCGGGCTGCTCTGGGACAACCTGACCGCCGACGAGCAGGTCGTGATGGTCGCGCTGGCGCACCTGCACTACGCCCAGCCCGACAAGCCCATCGCCGCCGAACAGGTCGAGGCGTGGCTGACCGACAGCGAGTACCCGCTGGATTTGACCGCCATTTTTAGCGTGTTGCGCCGCCTCGAGTTCTTCGAGCTGGTTGATCATGCCCACCGCGACGTGCGAATCCGCGCCGAGGTGTTCGAGCAATGGGTACGCGAGACCGTCCGGCGCGACCACCTGCGCCGCGCCGCGCCCACCCCGCCCCCCGACTCGTTGCCCAGCCCGCGCACCACCCGCCTGTGGTTAATCGTGCTGGGCGTGGTGGTCGGGCTGTTGCTGCTGCTGATTGCGCTGGGCGCGCCGTCCCCAGTCACCCCCGACCCGCTCCCGACCGTCGTGCTGGGCGGATAAGGCCGGCGTTAGCACTTGTATTAAATCTCTGCTAGAAAACCGCACTCCCCGCTTGACAACCCAGCAGGGCAGACCTATAGTGATGTCGTAAATTAGCAGTGTGGGCGCGAGAGTGCTAAAAACGCCCCACCCTGACTGTCTGACGCACGCGATTATCATCAGCGTTACGAGGAGCAACCCACCATGAACATCCGTCCTTTGGGCGACCGCATTTTGGTTGAGCCGGTCGAAAAAGAAGAGACCATCGCAGGCGGCTTGTTGCTGCCCGAGACCGCCAAGGAAAAGCCGCAACAGGGCAAGGTCTTGGCCGCCGGTGCTGGCCGCCGCGACGAGAGCGGCAAGCGCATCGATATGGACGTGAAGGCTGGCGATTTGGTGCTGTTCGCCAAGTATGCTGGCACCGAAATCAAGATTGACGGCAAGAAGCTGTTGATCATGAAGGAAGCCGACATCCTCGGCATCCTCGAGTAAGACCCCCGTCACCCCACCCACCCACGCATCGCATAACGCGCTTTAGGAGAGACTAACCCATGCCGAAGCAACTGCTGTTCAAAGAAGAAGCCCGCCGCCGCCTGCAAGCCGGTGTCGATAAGCTGGCCACCGCCGTCAGCACCACGCTGGGGCCCAAAGGCCGCAACGTCGCCCTCGACAAGAAGTTCGGCGCCCCCACCGTCACCCACGACGGCGTGACCGTGGCCAAGGAGATCGAGCTGGAAGACCCGTATGAGAACATGGGCGCCCAGCTGCTGAAGGAAGCCGCCACCAAGACCGACGACGCGGCCAGCGACGGCACCACCACCGCCACCGTCTTGGCGCAGGCCATCGTCAACGAAGGCCTCAAGAACGTGGCCGCCGGTGCCAACCCGATGCAGCTGAAGAAGGGCATCATGCACGCCGCTGACCTCGTGGTGCGCTACATCCGCGAGCAGGCCACGGCCATCGAGACCAAGGACGAAATCGCCCAAGTCGCCAGCGTCAGCGCCCAAGACGCCGAAATCGGCAACTTGATTGCCGAGGTGATGGACAAGGTCGGCAAGGACGGCGTCATCACGGTCGAAGAGAGCCGTGGTGTCGAGTTCGAGACCGAGTACGTCGAGGGGATGCAGTTCGATCGCGGCTACATCAGCCCGTACTTCATCACCAGCGGCGAGACGATGGAGGCGATCATCCAAGACGCCTACATCCTGATTTACGAGAAGAAGATCAGCGCCGCGCAGGACATCGTGCCCGTGCTGGAGAAGCTGATGCAGATTGGCCGCCGCGAGCTGGTCATCATCGCCGAGGACGTGGACGGCGAAGCGCTGGCCACCCTCGTGCTCAACAAGCTGCGCGGCTTGCTCAACGTGCTGGCCGTCAAGGCGCCCGGCTTCGGTGACCGCCGCAAGGCCATGCTGCGCGACATCGCCATCCTGACCGGTGGCACCGTCATCAGCGAAGAGACCGGTCGCCGCCTCGAGACCGTCACGCTGGCCGACCTCGGTCGCGCTGGCAAGGTCGTGAGCAGCAAGGACAACACCGTCATCGTCGATGGCGCGGGCAACGAGGCCGACATCAAGGCGCGCATCGAGGAAATCCGCCGCGAAATCGACCTGACCACCAGCGACTATGACCGCGAGAAGCTGCAAGAGCGCCTCGCCAAGCTGAGCGGCGGCGTCGCCATCATCCGCGTCGGCGCGGCCACCGAGACCGAGCTGAAGGAAAAGAAGCACCGTGTCGAGGACGCGCTGGGCGCGACCCGCGCCGCGGTCGAAGAAGGCATCGTGCCGGGCGGCGGCGTGGCTTTGGTCAACGCCGTGCGTGCGCTGGACGGCGCCAAGCTGAGCACCGATGACGAGAACACCGGCATCAACATCCTCCGCCGCGCCCTCGAAGTGCCGATGAAGAAAATCACCGGCAACGCGGGCGAGGACGGCGCGGTGGTCATCCAAGAGGTGCGCCGCCTGCAAAAGGAGAGCGGCAACACCCGCATCGGCTACAACGTCATGACCGGTGAGTACACCGACATGATTGGCGCGGGCATCCCCGACCCCGCCAAGGTCACCCGCAGCGCGGTGGCCAACGCCGCCAGCATCGCCAGCATGATCCTCACCACCGAAGCGTTGATCACCGACGTGAAGGAAGAGGAGAAGGCTCCGGCCATGCCGCAGGGCGGCGGCATGGACTTCTAGTCCGACCGGCATCACACCCCCCGCGCACCGGCACGACCGGTGCGCGCCCCCCAACACCCCCGTTTATCGGGGGTGTTTTCGTTGGTGCGTTGGGCGGGGCTGGGCGCGTCTAAACTCGTGAGTTTCATGGTCGTTCGTACAGGAGTATTTGCACGATGTCAGCACAATACGAAGTCGCCACGCTGGGTGGTGGGTGTTTTTGGTGCCTCGAGGCGGTCTATGACCAACTGCGCGGCGTCATCTCGGTCGAGTCGGGCTATATGGGCGGCCACGTCGTCAACCCGACCTACAAGCAGGTGTGCGACGGCACGACCGGCCACGCCGAGGTGGTGCGCGTCACGTTCGATCCCAACGTGGCCTCGTATGTCGATATTTTGGGCGTGTTTTACACCATCCACGACCCGACCACCCTCAACCGGCAGGGCGCGGATGTCGGCACGCAATACCGCTCGGCCATCTTCTACCACTCGCCCGCCCAAAAGCAACTCGCCGACGCCCTGACCGCCGAATTGACCGCGCAGCGCGTGTACCCCAGCCCGATCGTCACGCAAATCGTGCCCGCCGAGACGTTCTACATCGCCGAGGACTACCACCAAGAGTATTTCGCCCGCAACCCGCAACAGGGCTATTGCCAGTTCGTGGTCGCGCCCAAGGTGGCCAAGTTCCGCAAGCAGTTCATGGATCGGCTCAAGCGCTAGTCGGGGTTGGCGCATGTTTTGCGGGGTGCGTGCCCTTCCGTGCTATAATCGGGCGGGTGCCGCCCCGCAAAACCAAACCCTGACGAGCAACCGCCATGGAACACAAAACCGTCTTCATCTCATACCGCCGAACCGCCAGCAAACACTTGGGACGCGCCATCTACCAAGACCTGAAAATGAACGGTTACGACTGCTTTTTCGATGTCGAAAGCATCGACAGCGGGCAGTTCAACCAGATTATCCTGAACCAAATCGCCGCCCGCGCCCACTTCGTCCTGATCATCTCGGACGGGTCGCTGGTGCGGTGCCAAAACGCAGGCGACTGGGTGTTGCGCGAGATTCAAGAGGCGGTCCGCTTGGGGCGCAACATCGTGCCGCTGATTGAAGAGGGCGCGAACTTCGACCGCGAGATGGGCTACCTGCCTGCCGACCTGCAAACCTTGCTGCGCGC
Organism: Anaerolineae bacterium; assembly: GCA_025454715.1. Taxonomy (GTDB): domain Bacteria; phylum Chloroflexota; class Anaerolineae; order Aggregatilineales; family Phototrophicaceae; genus Flexicrinis. The sequence continues at coordinate 1,377 of JALONY010000019.1, read as the reverse complement.
CCAAAACGCCCTACGCATCCCGCACGACTTTTTCGAGGAGGCGATGGCCAAGCTGCGCAACCGCTACCTCAAACAGCCGATCGTCGGCGCCATCGTCCCGACCCCGACCCTCGAGCAACCGATCGTCCGGCAATTAAGCCGTTACACCGCCGAGCTGGTGGTCGATGTGCGCGGCAGGGGCAATTACACCCGCATCGGCGACGCCTTGCAGGCCGCCCCCGCCGGTGCGCGCATCACGGTCAGGCAAGGGACATACCTCGAAAGCAAGCTCACCCTGAGTAAGACGGTCACATTGGAGGGCGAGGGCGGGCGCGACCGCGTGATTGTGCAATCCGACGCGGGGAGTTGCCTAATCATGAACACGGGCGAGGCATGGGTGTCGGGCATCGGCTTCCGGTGCACGGCCAAATTCGAACAGGTCAATTGCTTTGGCATCGACATCCCGACCGGACGCCTGACCCTGAGCGATTGCAGCGTGACCTCGTCCTCGAATGCGTGTGTCGGCATCCACACCCCCGCCGCCCAGCCATATTTGGTCGAGTGCGTCCTCCATGATGGAAGACAGTCAGGCGTGTTCGTCTACGAGAGTGGCGCGGGCGTGATTGAGGACTGCCAGATATACGGCAATGCGTTGGCGGGCATCCAAATCCGAACCGGCGGCAACCCGACCGTCCGGCGCTGCACCTTGCGCGATGGGAAACAAACTGGTGTGTTCGTCAACGACAACGGGGCAGGCGTGATTGAGGACTGCCAGATTTACGGCAATGCGTATTCGGGCATCGAAATCAAAACCGGCGGCAACCCGACCGTGCGCGCTTGCACCATCACCAAAAACGGCTATCAAGCAGTCTATGCACACGACAACGCCCGTGGAACCGTCGAGCGGTGTGACTTGCGCGGCAACACGAAGGGGGCATGGAATATCGACGCAACCTCTCAGGTCGTCCAGCGCGACAATCAGGCCTGAGCCGCCCCACTTACTTCCCCGTCCACTCCGGCGGTTGCTTGGTCAGGGCGGCCATCGCCCCGCGCTCGAAGTCGGCGCTGTGCATCAGCACGCTCTGCGCCCACGCCTCTAGGGTCAGGCCGCGCTGAAGGTCTTGCGCCCCGTCAATCACCTTCTTGGCGAAGCGCACCGCCAGCGGCGCGGCTTGCGCCAGCTCCGCCACCCACTGCGCCCCCGCCGCCGCCAAACCGTCGGGCGGCACCACGCGGTTGACCAGCCCCCAGCGCTCCGCGTCGGCCAAATCGAACGGCTTGCCGGTCAGGATGTATTCCTTGGCACGCGGTTGCCCCAACGCCCGCACCAGTCGGCTCGTCCCGCCCACATCGGGCAAGATGCCGAGGCGGGTCTCGGGCAGTTGCAGGCGCGTGCCC
>JALONY010000018.1 GCA_025454715.1 Anaerolineae bacterium | reverse complement strand
GTGGAGGATGGCCTTGCCACCGGTCGGGCGGCGCACCCACCCCCAGCCGTGGGCGGCCAAGCGCACGAGGTCTGCGTCGGCGTGGCTTTGGCTGAAGCCCAGCGATAGGCAGGCCGGTTCCCACCCATACAGGCGCAGGGTCGGGGGGGCGTCGCCCGCGCCGACGGATTCGAGGATGGCTTCATCGGCGGCCATGTTCCACGCACCACCCGCGGGTGGGTCGCATAGCAAGCGCCATTGACGCGGATTCACGCTCACGCTTATACTGCCCTTATACCAGACCTAATCCATCGGGTCGCACGTTTCTCGTCATTTTACCCGCTTTGGGCAAACCGTCCAAGCGCCGAGACCCCTATGCAAACCCCTCAACCTGACGACAAGCCCACCGTCGATGAGACGCTGGTCACGCCGCGTGTCCCTACCTCGGATATGGCTCAAACCCTCAAGACCGACCCCGTGCCTTATGTGCCGGAGGTCATCCGCGTGCCGCGCTCGCAACAGCCGACCGCGCTACCGACTCAGCCGCACCAGCCGCGGGTGAGCGCCGCCGCGCCCTTGCCTCCGCGTGAGAGCGCGGTGCGCCAGCGCACCCAGCGCCGCCAAGCCGCCCCGCGCCGCAAGGGCGGCGAGTGGGCGTGGGTGGTGATTGCGGTGGCGATGATGGGCGTTGCTTTGACGACCAGCCTCGGCCTGTTCGCGCTGGTGCGCGCCGCCAACACCCCCCAGACCGTGCTGCCGACCGCCACCGCCTTGGTGGCCAACCTGCCGACGCCGGTGGCGTTCTTGAACGACGGCGGCTTGCTGGCGATGGGGCAAGCCATCACCTTCGACGACGGGACGCGGGTGGTGCTGGAGCCGTGGGACGGCCAAAGCCGCCTGACGGTGCTGATGATGGGCATCGACCGCCGCCCGGGCGAGACCGGCCTGAGCTTTCGCACCGACACGCTGATTTTGCTCAGCCTCGACCCGCGCACCGGCGACATCGGGATGCTGAGCATCCCGCGGGATATGTGGGTGAGCGTGCCGGGCTATGGTGAGCGGCGCGTCAACGAGCCGATGGTGCTGGGCGAATTGCGCCAGCAGGGGTATGGGCCGCGCCTCGCGATGGAGACGGTGCAGTATAACCTCGGGATACGGGTCAACCATTATCTGGTGGTCGATTTCGCCGCGTTCATCACCATCGTCAACGCGCTGGGCGGCATCGATGTCGATGTGCCGTACACCATCAACGACCCGCTGTACCCCAGCATGAATTATGGCTATGACCCGTTCTTCATCCGCGCAGGCAACCAGACCTTGGACGGCGCGACCGCGCTCAAATATGCGCGCACGCGCCACGGCGACAGCGACATCCGGCGCGCCGAGCGCCAGCAGCAGGTGATTATGGCCATCCGCGATAAGGCGACCCGCGCCGAGATGATTCCCGCCTTGTTGGCCAATGCGTCGGGCTTGTGGGCGTCGGTGCGTGACAACGTGTATACCGACCTGACGTTGGAGCAGATGGTGCAATTGGCGTTGTTCGTCAAAGACATCCCGTTCGATCGCATCAACCGCGGGGTGATTGATTATCGCTATTTGTCGAGCTTCACGACCGCGCAAGGGGCGTCGGTCTTAATCCCCAACCGTGCGCGCTTGGGCGGGCTGATGAGCGAGGTGTTCGGGCGCTTGGGCGGGCTGATGAGCGAGGTGTTCGGGGCGAACTACGCGGAGTGAGGGCAGGGGGCGCAAATGCCCACTTCTAGAGGTGGGTATATCGTTGGTGTTAGACCTTTTGGTGCTAAACTGTTTCGTAGAAAGTCTAGGGATGGTCAAAAAACAAAAGTTATACCAGCGCCTGCTTAATAACCAGAAGAACATCAGGTTTAGTCAGCTCATCACGCTGATTGAAGCGTTCGGTTTTGAGTTAGATCGCATCAAAGGTAGCCATCACACCTACAAACATAGGGCAGTGAGTGAGGCATTCCTTCAGCTCCAACCGAATATAACCTCACAATCAGTGAGGGCACCCAAGGAGACCCCAATGACGAGTGATTATCACATCAATATCTTCTATAGTGCAGAAGACCACGCCTATATCGCCGATATTCCCGACCTGAAATACTGCTCGGCGCACGGTGAAACCCCCGAAGAAGCGCTCCGCGAAGTCCTCGTGGCCAAGGAGGCGTGGTTAGAGGCCGCACACGCCAACAATCGCCCTATCCCATCCCCGCGTTACCGCCCAGCCATCTATCAGGTCGGTTAGCCTGTTAGGCCGGATGAAGACAAGAAGCGACAGAGCGGGGCAAAACACATCGGGGCGGCTGAAATCTCAGCCGCCCCGTTCGTTTGCAGACCCCCCGCGATGCCGTGTGCCACTCTGTTTGAACCTGCTGTCGCAGGTGGGAAACCTTGCCATCCCGTTTGTCTTAGCCAGCGCAGGCCTACCACAAACGCGATGTGCAATCCGGTCTCCCGTGATGTGGGTGTTGGCCCAAACGCGATATGGACATCACGTACATCGCAGGTTGCCGTTATCTTAGCAGACGCGCCCCCTGACGGCAAGGCGCGACCGCCAGAACGGATGTTAACTTTTGGTGTCATCGTCCTTCTTGGGGACGGGCAGGACTTGGATGTACAGCTCTTGGAGTTGCTTGGGCTCCGGCTCGGACGGGGCGTGCGCCATGGCGTCGCCACCGGCTTGGGTCTTGGGGAAGGCGATCACCTCGCGGATGTTGGGCGCACCGGCGAAAATCATGACCAAGCGGTCGATGCCCCACGCCATGCCGCCGTGCGGCGGCGCGCCATACTCGAACGCCTCCAGCATGTGGCCGAACTGCTCGCGGGCGTGCTCCATGGTCTGGCCAATCAGCGGGAAGATTTTCTCTTGCAGGGCGCGCTCGTGGATGCGGATGCTGCCGCCGCCGACCTCGTAACCGTTGCAAATCAGGTCGTATTGGCTGCCGCGCACCTTCCCGGGTTCGCTTTCCAGCATCGGCACGTCCTCCGGCATCGGCATGGTGAACATGTGTTGCGACGGATCCCAGCGTTGGTTTTCCTCGTCCCAATAGAACATCGGGAAGTCGATAATCCACGCGAAGTCCAGCACGTTCGGGTCGGCGAGGTCGAGTAGGTCGGCGATGTGACGGCGCAATTTATCGACGCTGGCGTAGACCACCTCGGGCTTATCGCTGATGAACATCAGGATGTCGCCCGGGCGTGCGCCGGTCTGCTCGAACAGGGCGGCCTTTTGCTCGACGCTGAAATACTTGCCGATGGGGCCTTTGACCTCGCCGTTTTCGTCCAACGGCAAGGCCATATAGGCCAAGCCCTTGGCTCCGACGGTCTTAACGAGGTCTTCCAGCTCCTTCATCAGGCGCTTGAGCCCTTCGCCGGTCAACAATTCGGCGGGGTTGTCGCGCTTGGCGTGCAGCCCGGGGGCGCGCAGCACCTTAATCGGGCGACCGGCTTGGGCGGCTTGCTGGAAGATGGGGAAGGCCGACTGGGCGGCCAGCGCGGTCACGTCCACGGCCTCGAGGTCGTAACGCAGGTCGGGCTTGTCGCTGCCGTATTTTTCCATCGCCTCGGTGTAGGTCAGGCGGCGCAACGGCTGGTATTTAATCGTCTTTTCGGGCACGACCGCCTTGGCCAACGCCAAGACCATCGCCTCCATGAACTGGAGCATGTCCTCGCGCTCGACGAAGCTGAGCTCCATATCGAGCTGGGTAAATTCCGGCTGGCGGTCGCCGCGCAGGTCTTCATCGCGGAAGCAACGGGCAATCTGGAAGTATTTCTCGAAACCGGCCACCATCAACAATTGCTTGAGCTGCTGGGGCGACTGGGGCAGGGCGTAGAACTTGCCGGGCTGGAGGCGCGACGGCACGAGGAAGTCGCGGGCGCCCTCCGGCGTGGTCTTGAACAGGATGGGCGTCTCGATTTCGACGAACCCAGCGGCGTCGAGGTGGTCGCGCAAAAACTTGATCGTGCGGTGGCGCAAGATGATGTTGTCGCGCATGGCCGGGCGGCGCAGGTCGAGGTAGCGGTATTGCATCCGGCGGGCTTCGTCGATGTTCTCTTCGCGGTTGATGAGGAAGGGCGGCACCTTCGACTCATTGAGCAGGACGATGCTGTCGGCCACGATGTCGATGTCGCCGGTGGGGAGGTCGGGGTTTTCGGTGCCTGCGGGGCGGCGGCGCACCGTGCCGACGACCTGAAGGACGTATTCGCTGCGGACGGTGTGGGCGACGGCGTGGGCGGTGGGGTTTTCGGCCTCGTCGATGACGACTTGGACGAGCCCCCAGCGGTCGCGCAGGTCGAGGAAGATCAACCCGCCTTGGTCACGGCGGCGATTGACCCAGCCCGCCAGCGTGACGGTCTGTCCGACGTGCGACTCGCGCAGTTCTCCGCAGGTGTGTGTTTTGTGCATAGGGCGCGCTTCCGTATTGGGGTTCTGGTGGATGGATGAGGGACGTTCCGTCTCAAAGGATAGCACAGCTTGGCGTTTTCGGGCAGTGGGGGCGGGGCAAAACGAAAACCAGCCAATCCCACCGATGGGCGATTGGCTGGTGTGGCTGATGTCTGTGGGCGCGGGGGTGGTGCGTTATTCAAATGCCCCGTACAAGCTGGTGGCGGGAATCGGGTTCATGCCCGTGCGGGTGAGGCCGACGTTGGTCAACAATCCCTTGCCGTCGGGGGTGAAGATTAAGGCCGAGGCCGCACTCCCCGCGTTGAGGAGCTGTAGGGTGTGGGTTTGCGCCCATGTCTCGGTGCTCCAGAAGCGCAAGACCGCGCTGGACTCGCCCGTCACCAACAGGCTGCCATCGACCGTGAACGCCATCGAGAGCACCTCACGACCCGCTTCTGTGGCCATCGTGGCCACTTGTTGCCCATCGGCAATTGCCCAGACGTAGATTTGCCCCTCGCGGGTGCCTGCGGCGATGTGGGTGCCGGTCGGGTCGTAGGCGATGCTTTGGATGCGCCCCTCGACCCTCGGCAGGGTGCTGACGACTGCGCCGGTGTCGGCGTCGATGATTTGCACGGATGCGTTGCCGACTGCCGTGACGAATTGGTTGCCTTGTGCCGAAAATGCGATTTGCGCGCCGCTGGGGATGGCCACATCCGCGGCCAATGTCACCCTCTCGCCGGTCGCGATGTCCCAAATCGAGATGCCGTCACCGCTCAAGACGCCCGTCCCCGCCACCAATTTTGCCCCGTCTGGGCTGAAGGCCAGACCCATGACTTGTGAGCCGCCGTCCTGCACCTCGCCTTCCAAGACGACCGTCTCGGAGTCCAAGTCGTAAACGCGAAAAGCCTTGCTAGAGGTGATGCTGTTGGGGTTGACAACATAGCTGTAGGCCAGCAAACGCCCATCTGGGCTGAGCGCCACCGGGCTGGTCTGCACCACGCCGTCGGCGGTGGTCATGCTGAAGAGGGTTTCGCCGGTCTCTGCCGAAAGCACCATCAATTGCACCTCGCTGTTGGACGGATTCGGGCGCGATTGCGCGATGCGCTTGCCGTCGGCACTCAGGGCGACGTTTTCATAAATCACGCTGTCGGAGAAGGTCTCGATGAGCGTCAGGCCGGTGATGTTCGCGGCGCTCAGCGCTACTTGCTCTGGGACGGGGGTGCTGGTGGGGGTGGGGGCAGGGGTGAAAGTCGGTGCGGGGGTGTTGGTGGGGGTGGGCTGGCCGCCCCCACAAGCGGTGAGCGCAAACGCGCACAGGAACGCGGCGATGACGGATTTCAACGATGTGTGGGAGATGGTGAGCGAGCGGGATGGGATGTGCATGAGAGCCCTCTTGGTGATGTGGACGATGCGATAACCCTACATCACCTGCGTTTCACCAACGTTTCACGCGCAGCGCAGACCGTGGAACGGTGTGGCTTGGCGTTTTCGGGCAGTGGGGGCGGGGCGCAAAAGTGGGGGTATACTGGGGGCATGAACAGACGAGGGCGCACGCCGATGACCGCTTTCACCCCCCGTGATGGGATGCGTTTGGACGATTTCATGACCGAGATGGGGCGTCAGCCCTTCGAGTTAATCGATGGGGAGAAACACCCGAAAAGGCCGACCGTTTTCGACCCTATGTTGGTCGTTCATGCGCTGTATGGCGCTCTGGCGCGCTATTTATCGGTCAACCCGATTGGGGTGGCCTTCATCGAGGGGACGTTCATCTTGCCCGACCTCGGCCAGCCTGATTGGGTGCGCGGGGCGCGCATCCCCGATGTCATGTTCATCCGCAACGAGGCGTTGGCGGCCTTTCGCCAATCGCCGTTGGCGAGGCCGGGCGCGCCCCTCGCGGTGGTGCCTGACCTCGTGATTGAGGTCTTGTCGCCGACCGACTCATATAGCGAGGTCGAGCGGAAGGTGGACGTGTACTTGGCCGACGGCGTGCGGATGGTTTGGGCGGTTGACCCGCAACGAAAAGCCGCGACCGCGTGGCTGGCGAACCAGACCGCGGTGCGGCTTTCGGCCTCGGACGCGCTGGACGGGCGCGACGTGCTGGCGGGGTTTTCGGTGTCGCTGGGCGAGGTGTTCGCTACTCTACCCGCACCACCAACCCCTTGAGGTACGCGCCCTCGGGGAAGGTCAGGGCGACCGGGTGGTCTTCACCCGCCGACAGCCAACGCACGATTTGACCCGTCCGGCCACTGTCGGCAATCGCGCCGAACACGATTTTTTGGAATAGGTCGGCATCGACCGCGCCGGAGCACGAGTAGGTGAACAGATAGCCGCCCGAGTTGACCAAGCGTAGCGCGTGCAAGTTGATGTCTTTATAGCCACGGGCGGCGCGCTCGACGTGCTGCTTGTTCTGGGCGAACTTGGGCGGGTCGAGCACGATTAGGTCATAGGTGCTCTTGTCCTCGATTTCGGCGCGCAAGAAGGCGAACGCATCGCCCTCGACCATCCCGCTGGCGCGGAGGCCGTTGGCGCGGTAGGTCTCCTCGGCGAGGTCGAGCGCCTCGGCGGACGAGTCGATGTTGACCGTCTGCGCGCCGTTCTTACCCGCGTGCACCCCGAACCCGCCGGTATAGCTGAACACGTTGAGGACGCGCTTGGCCTGCGTGCGCGCCACCCACGCCCCGACCAGTGCGCGGTTGTCGGCTTGGTCGAGATAGGTGCCGGTCTTGTGGCCGGTGCGGACATCGACCAGCAACGTCACGCCGTGCTCGGTGATGGCGATGTGCTTGGGCGGTTCCTCGCCCCACAACACGCCGGTGGTCTGCTCTAGCCCCTCGAGGCGGCGCACATCGACATCACTGCGCTCGTACACCCCCTTGACCTTGACCAGACCGGCCAACGCCTCGGCGATCATGTGTTTGCGCTGGTCGATGCCCAGCGTCAGGGCTTGCAAGACGAGGGTGTCGCCATATTTATCGACGATTAGGCCGGGCAAGAAGTCGTTTTCGGCGTTAATCAAGCGGACGCCGGAGGGCGCGCCACGGTCGAGGAAATGGGTGCGCGCCGAGACCGCCTTGGCGAGGCGCAAGCGCCACCACGCCTCGTTAATCTGCTCGTCTTCGTCCCACGACAGCAAGCGCGCCTGAATTTGCGATTGGGCGTTGTAGTAGCCGCGGGCGAGGAAGCGCCCATCGGCGCCGCGCACCTCGACGATGCTGCCGGGCTCGGGCGTGCCGTCCAGCTTCTTGATGCCGCCCGAAAAAACCCACGGGTGGCGGTTGCGGATGGGCTTTTCGCGCTCGGCGGAAAGCGTGATGATGGGGAAGGTGGTCATGGGGTGTCCTCGTGACGATATAAGGCGCGCCTCACCGAGTCGGTGGGCGCGCCAGCGTGTGAACGTGTGATGGGCTATTGTCCCATGTCGTTGCGCGCTTGGATACGGACAAAACGCGCCGGATTAGCCAATCATCGCCAACAGGTCGGCCTCGCTGAGGATGGGCACGCCGAGCTGGGCGGCCTTCTCGGCCTTGCTGCCCGGCGAGTCGCCGACCAGCACATAGCTGGTCTTTTTGCTCACGCTGCCGCTGATTTTGCCGCCGTGCGCCTTGATGAGCGCCTCGGCTTGCTCGCGGCTGAGGGTCGGCAACGTGCCGGTCAGCACGAAGGTCTGTCCGGCCAATTTGTCGGATTCGGGCGCGGTCATCTCGGCGGTGAAAGTGACCCCGGCGGCGCGCAATTTGCCCAGCAAGGCTTGGTTGCGCGGGCTGGCGAACCAATCGGCGATGTTGTTGGCCAAAATCGGCCCCAGCCCGTCGATGTGCTGGATGGCCTCGGGGGTGGCGCTGGCCAGCGCGTCGAGGCCGCCGAAATGCGCCACCAGCGACTCGGCCACCGTCTCGCCCACGCCGTCGATGCCCAGCGCGGTCAGCACGCGGGTGAGCGGGCGTTGCTTGGCCGCCTCGATGGCCTTGAGCAGGTTATCGGTGCGCTTCTCGCCGAATTTTTCCAGCTCCAACAACGGGGCGGCGGTCAGCGAGAAGATGTCCGCCTCGTCGTGAATCAAGCCTTTGGCAATCAGGGCTTGCACGGTGCGCCCGCCGAACCCCTCGATATCCAGCGCGCCCTTCGAGACGAAAAACTCGATTTGGCGGTAGACCCGTTCGGGGCAGTCGAGGTTGGAGCAAAAGTAATCGACCGCGCCCTCGTCGCGGATGACCGGCGCGCCGCAGAACGGGCAGACGGCGGGGGGTACGATGGCGGTCTCGTCGCCGGTGCGCGCCCCGATGAGGGGGCCGACCACATACGGAATCACGTCGCCGCTGCGCTTGATGACGACCGTGTCACCGAGGCGGATATCCAGCGCGGCGATGGTGTCGTAGTTGTGCAGCGAGGCGCTGGTGACGGTCACGCCGCCGACGAAGACCGGCTCGAGCTGAGCGGTTGGGGTGATTTTGCCGGTGCGCCCGACGCTGAGGGTGACGCCGACGAGGCGGGTCTTGGCCTCCTCGGACGGGAATTTGTAGGCGGTTGCGCCACGCGGGTCTTTGCCGACGAAGCCGAGTTCATCGGCCAAGCGCTGGTCGTTGAGCTTGATGACCACGCCGTCAATCTCGAATGGCAGTTGGTTTCTGTGGGTTATCCATGTGGGTATCTGCTGGATAATGTGGGATAGTGTGGGATAGTGCGCGGCTTGGGGTGGGATAACGAAGCCGAGGGCGCGCAGGTAGTTCAGGGTATCCCACTGGGTGGGCGGCATCGGCAGGCCGTCGAGGGCGACGATGTTGTAGAGGTAGGCGGTGAGCGGGCGGCTGGCGGTGATGCGCGAGTCTTTTTGCTTGAGGGTGCCGCTGGCGGTGTTGCGGGCGTTGACGTAGAGCGGCAGGCCAGCGGCGCGCTGGCGCTCGTTGAGCGCGGCGAAATCGGCCTTGAGAAACAGGATTTCGCCCCGGACGACCAAGCGCTTGGGGACGGGGACATCGGGGTTGGAATCGGCGGGGATGCGGAGCGGCACCGACCGGATGGTGCGGACGTTGGGCGTCACGTCGTCGCCGACCAAGCCGTTGCCACGGGTGGCGGCGCGCACCAACACCCCGTCTTCATAGGTGATGACGATGGTCAGGCCGTCCAGCTTGGGCTCTAGGGTGTAATCGAGGTCGGTTCCGGCGGGCAAGAGCTTGCGGTTGCGCTCCTCCCATGCGTACAGGTCTTCCTCGCTGAAGCAGTTGGACAGGCTGAGGATGGGCGCGGCGTGCGGGACTTTCTCGAAGTCGCCTTGGAGGTCGTTGCCGGTGCGCTGGGTGGGCGAGTCGGGGGTGATGACCTCGGGGTGGGCGGCCTCTAGCTCGACCAGCTCGCGGTACAGGCGGTCGTACTCGCCGTCGGTAATCGACGGGGCGTTGAGGATGTAATAGCGGTAGCTGTGCTCATTGAGCTGGCGGCGCAACGCTTCGGCGCGTTCGAGGTGAGAAAACAAGTCGGCCATGAGGCGCGGGTCTCCGTGTGGGGTGGGCAATCAGGGCGCGGGCGGGGCGATGGGCTGGAGGTAATTGGAGGCCGCCCAGCCGTTGCGCCCGGACGAGTCTTGGATGCGCCACCACGTCAGGCCGTCGCCCTGTGAGGGGCCGTCGATGACCTGCACGGTGGTGCCTTCTGGGATGCGGAAGGCGATGGCGACATCGACGATTCCGGCGCGCTCGCGCACGTTGAGCTGTTGGTCACCGACATCGACCACCAGCGCGGTCGCGCCAATCATCAGCGGCATGGGGGTGGCGGTAAAGACGATGGCGGGCAGGGTGGGGCCACTGAGCACCAACGGCGCGCCGATGTTGACCGGCGCGGAGCCGACGACCGGCGTGCCCAAGGCGGCGTCTTGTGGGCGGGTTTGGCCGGTCACGCGGTCGGGCGGGGCGGTCAGGACGACGAATTGGGTGGGGGCGGGGGCGGGCGGTGTGCCGCCCAACGCGACGAATGCGGCGGCCAAGCCCGCGACACAAAACACCACGGCCAGCGTCATCAGCAACCATGCCCACCACGGGGGCAGTAGGCTGGGGGGGCGAGGGGCGGGGGAGGCGGTCACGGTCGGGTTAGGCCTTTCCACGGGCGCGCACCCACGCCTCGAAGCGTTCCAGCGGCCACGTGTTCAAGACCGACTCGGCCTCGACCCAGCCGCGCCGTGCGGTGCGGATGCCGTAGTGCATCAGGTGCAGGTCGTTCAGGCTGTGCGCGTCGGTGTCGATGGCCAGCGGGATGCCCAGCGACACGGCGCGGCGGGCGTATTGCGCTTCGAGGTCGAGGCGGGCGGGGTTGGCGTTGATTTCGAGGGCGATGCCAGAGGCTTGGGCGGCGGCGAACACCGCGTCCATGTCGAGGTCGGCGGGCTCACGGTCTGGGATGATTTGGCCACGGGGGTGGCCAATCAAATCGACGTGGGGGTTGTTGATGGCGTTGAGCAAGCGCGCCGTGATTTGCTCACGCGGCTGGCGCAAGCTGACGTGCAACGACGCAATCACGAAATCGAGCTGTGCCAGCACCTCATCGGGGAAGTCCAGCGTGCCGTCGGCCTTGATTTCCATCTCGGTGCCGTGAAAGACGCGGATGCTGCCGTTCATCTCGGCATCGACTTGCCGGACTTCGGCCTGTTGGCGCAACAAGCGCTCGACGCTCAGACCGTTGGCGATGGTCGCGCCGACCGAGTGGTCGGTGATGACGATGAACTTTCGCCCGAGGGCGTGGGCGGCCTCGGCCATCTCGCGCACGGTGGCGGTGCCATCGCTCCAGACGGTGTGCATGTGCAGGTCGGATTGGATGTCTGCGAGGGTAATCAAACGGGGGAGGGCGGCGCGCTCGGCGGCCTCCAGCTCGCCGGAGTCCTCGCGCAGTTCCGGCGCGACCCACGGCAAGCCCAACGCCGCGTACAACGCCTCTTCGGTGTCGAACAAGCGCTTGGGCGCGTCGTCGAGGATGGTTCCGGCAGAATCGACCGGACTCAAGGCGTGTTCGTTCAGGCTGTAGCCTTGCGCCAAGGCGCGCTCGCGCATTCGGATGTTGTGTTGCTGGCTGCCGGTGAAATAGGCCAACGCCGTGCCCCAGCGCGCTTTTTCAATCACGCGCAAATCGACCTGTAGGCCGTTGTGCAGTTCGACGCTGGATTTGGTCGGGCCGTGGCCAAGCACCCGCGCCACCTGCGGTTGACCGACGAAGGCGTCCATAATCGGGGCGGCGTCGGCCATGTCGTCCACCGCCACCAACAGGTCAACATCGCCGATGGTCGGGCGGGCGCGGCGGATGCTGCCTGCGATAGCGCCCTCGCGGGCTTGGGGCAAGGTCAGCAGGTGGTCGAGCAGGGCTTGGGCGGCGGGGTAGGCCACCCCCAGCGGCCTGCGCCCGGTCTGGCGGGCGAGCGCCTCGATGCCGAGGAGGATGTTGGCCTCGCTCTTCTCGCCCATCTTGGGCAGGCTGCGCAATTTTCCGGCGCGGGCGGCGGCCTCGAGGCTGGCGAGGTCGCGGACTTGGAGTTGCTCCCAGAACAGCTTGGCCTTCTTGGGGCCGACCCCGTTCACGCGCATCACATCGACCAACCCGGCGGGCAGTTCGGCGGTCAGGCGCTCATAAAAGGCCAATTTGCCGGTCGATAAAATTTCCTCGATTTTCTCGGCGATGGTCTTGCCGACGCCCGGGATGTCGGTCAGGGCGTTCTCGGCGGCGATGGCGGCGAGGTCACGCGGTAAATCGTAGATGCTTTCGGCGGCGCGCCGGTAGCTCAGCACGCGGTGGATGATTTCGCCTTTGATTTCGAGCAGGTCGGCCACGCGGTCGAACAGGTCGGCCACGTCACGGTTAGAAACGGCCACGGCTTCTCCTCTCTGGTCTGGGTCGGACGGTCAGGGGTGCACTTTGGATGAGTATACCCTAAAACCGAACGCTTGTCCTACC
>JALONY010000361.1 GCA_025454715.1 Anaerolineae bacterium | reverse complement strand
GCCGGTATGGCCGGTTAGGGTGGCCAGCGGTCGCCCGTCGGCTGACCACAGCTTAAGGGTTTTATCCTCTGACCACGACAACACCCTTCCATCGGATAACCGTAAGATGCCCATGACAATGCCCGCATGAGCGTTGTCCTCGTCGTTGGTCTGCGCGTCGGGTGACCACAGCCTGAGGGTGGTATCCCATGACCACGACAAGAGCCGCCCATCGGCCAGTTGTAGCGCCCCTGTGATCAAATAGGTATGGCCGATCAGGGTGGCCAAAGGGTGCCCGTCGGGTGACCACAATTTGAGGGTGTTATCGACTGACCACGACAACACTCGTCCATCGGCCAGTTGCCGCGCGCCCGTGACCCAACCGCTATGGCCGGTCAGGGTTTCTATAGGGTGTCCATCATGTGACCACAGCCTGAGGGTTTTATCGCCTGACCACGACAACAATCGCCCATCGGCCAGTTGCAGCGCGACCTTGACGAACTCGGTATGGCCGGTCAGGGTGGCCAAAGGGTGCCCGTCGGGTGACCAGAGTCGGAGGGTGTTATCGCGTGACCACGACAACACTCGCCCGTCTTTCAGTTGCAGCGCGCCCTCGACCCCAGCGATATGGCCGGTCAGGGTGCGGATGAGCGCGCCACCCGCTTGTTGCATCGGTGGATGTGTTTGTGTCTCAATCAGCTCCAGCGGGGTGACGGTGTGGCAGGTGCGCCAGAGTTCGGCGATACCGGCTTTGTCGCGGTGTGTCCATAGCCTGCCGGTCAGTTGGTACGGGAGCTGGGTTTTGTCATAATTGATCGCGTGTGAGCCCATGGTCAGGGCAGACTGAACGAGCTTGACGGTCTGCGCGGTCTCCCCGTCGGTCACGGCGGCGAGGTAGGCGGCGCAGTCGGCTTCCAGCGCGTTGGTGTCGGTGGCGTCGAGTTTGGCTTGCAGCCAGCGGTAATCGGTCAGCAGGGCGTACAGCCGGTCGGCTTGTTTGCCCTCGATGAGGTGGTAGGCTAGGTTGCGCCATGCGTAGGCATCCGGCAGCGCGTGCAGGTCGCCCCAGCCGGTGGTCAGTTGGCGGTGCAGGCTGGCGGGGTCGGGCAGTTGCTTGCCGAGGTACTCGCGGATTTTGTCGTGGAAGCGCACCACCGGCTCCGTCCCCTCTTCCTCCACGCGGAACCGGCAGAAGTGCCCGGCAATCCGCCGCAGCAACTTTTTGGCCTTGAACGCGCTCATGTGGGCGGTGGCCTGCCACATTTGCAGCACGGTCGCCTGTGGGATGGCGGTGTCGTCGGGGAAAATCGCCAGCTCGTACAGGCGTTGCTTTTCGTCGTCGGCATAGTGGCGCAGGCTGGCGTTCATGCTGCCCGCCAGCGTCCGGCGTTGGGTGTCTTCGCTGGTGCCACGCGGGAACGGGTCTAAGCCCTCCTCGCGCAGGCCTTCTTGCACATAGGCCAGCGCCTCGGCCACGCTGATCCCGCGCTGGCATTCCTCGCGCATCGTATAGCCGTGGATGTCGAGCAGCAACGGCCACTCGCCCAGTTGCCCGCCGAAGGCCTTGAGCTGTTCGCGCTGGGCATCGGTCAGTTGGGCGCGCTTGTCGGCGGGCAGGTAGTTCAGCAACACGTCGCGGGCTTCCTCGGGCGTCATCTCGGCCACGCGCACCGGCTGGCCGCTGGCCAAGGCCGCCACGGCGTCATCGCGGGTGCTGATCAGGTAGGTGCAGCGCGGCAGGTTGAGGATGGGGGCGATGTGGGTTTTGTCCCACACGTCGTCGAGGATAATCAAGAAATCGTCGCCTTGCAGCTTCAGGCGCAGTTGGTCGAGCGGGTCGCTGGCGGTGTCGGGGTTGCCGGTCAGGGCTTTGAGCAGGCCGTTCCATTTGTCGTGGAGTTGCGAGGCGCTCTCGCCGATGGTCACGAACAGCACGCCGCCGGTAAACGCCTCGGTCACGGCGATGTCGAGGCCGAGGGCTTGGGTCAGGGTGGTCTTGCCGAAGCCCCCCTCGCCCAGCACGGTCACGCAGTGGCTGGCGTGCTCGGTGTGGCGCGGGTCGGTTTGGGCGTCGTCCAGCAAGCCCGACAACGCCAAACGGTGCAACCCCCGCCGCTCGACGTATTCGTTGGGCAGGCGCTCGACCATGTTGGGCACGCGGCGGCGGCGTTGCGGGTCGCGCAGTTGCTTGAGCAGGGCGCGCCATTTGTCCTCGACGCCGACGATGTCGGGGCTGAGGATGACCGCATCGACCTTGCTGACCCAGCGCGGCACGTCCACGGTTTTGTACAGGTCGGTGAAGGCGACTGGGAAGATGGGGGTTCCGACGCGGCGGGCGTGCACCCACTCTTGGCGCACCATCGGCGATTTGATGGCCTCGGGCGTCAGCACCATCACGACGGCGTCGGCTTGCTCGATGGCCTTAAAAATCTGGGGGTGCCAGTTTTCGCCGATGTTCATGGCGATCAGGTCTTGCCAGACCTCGAACCCCTCGGAGTCGAGGCGTTGGCGCAGGGTCTGCGACGGCGCGAAACCATCTTTACGGGCGTAGCTGTGGTGCGTCATCGCATTCCGTTGACACCACCCCATTAAGACTCTACACTCTGGGTGGTACCTATTGCCCACCTGAGTAGAAGTGCCCGCCCATGAGCACCGACCTCGTCCTGCAACGCCGCTATCACCTGCAAGCCTTGCTCGGCAAAGGCGGCATGGGTGAAGTCTATCGCGCTTTTGACCGCCTTACCCGCCAAACCGTGGCGCTCAAGCAGGTGCTGGCCGACCCGTCTCAGCCTGAGCACGACTCGCACACCACCAGCGCGCTCTTGGCGTTGGCCAACGAGTTTCGCGTGTTGGCGGGCTTGCGCCACCCCAACATCGTCAGCGTGCTCGATTACGGCTTCGACGCGCAACACCGCCCGTTCTACACCATGGAGTTGGTCGAGGGGGCACGCACCTTGTCGGACTTCAGCGACGAGGGCATCTCGACCCAAGCCCGCCTGACGATTGACCTGTTGCAAGCGTTGGTCTATCTGCACCGGCGCGGGGTGATTCACCACGACCTCAAGCCGTCCAACGTCTTGGTGACCACGACCGGCGCGGTGCGCGTCATGGACTTCGGGTTGTCCGTGTATTTGGCCGAGGCGCAAGAGCGCGACGAGGTGGCGGGAACGATGGCCTACATCGCGCCGGAGCTCTGGATGGGGGGCAAGCCGTCCCCAGCGTCCGATTTATACGCGGTCGGGGTCATGCTGTACGATTTGTTCGTCGGGCGGCACCCATTTGCCGACGCGGCGGGTGCATTCGACCTGATGACCTTGCTCAACCACCCTGCCGACCTCGCCCCGTTGCCCAGCGCGTGGCGCGGGATTATCGGGCGGTTGATCGAGAAAACCCCCGAACGGCGCTATACCAGCGCACAAGCGGTCATCACCGACATCCAGACCCAGTTTCAACTGCCCATCACGACCGAAAGCCCCGCCGTGCGCGAGAGCTTTTTGCAGGCGGCGGCGTTCGTCGGTCGGTCGGACGAGTACGAGGCGCTCAAGGGCGCGCTGAAGGCGATGCTGGCGGGCGAGAGCGCGCTATGGTTGATTGGCGGAGAGAGCGGAAGCGGCAAGAGCCGCCTGTTGGACGAGTTGCGCCCCTATGCCCTGACGCAAGGGGCGCTGGTCTTGCGCGGCCAAGCCGTCGCAGAGGGCGGGTTGCCTTACCAGCTCTGGCGAGACATCGCTCGGGCGTTGGTCTTGCAAACCTCCCTGAGCGATTTGGAGGCCAGCGTGCTCAAGGCGCTCATCCCAGACATCGCCCTACTGTTGGGGCGCACGGTCGCGGATGCCCCAGAGTTGCCCGCGTTGGCGCGGCAAGAGCGCCTGACGCTGACGTTGCTGGAATTGCTCAAGCGGCGCACCGAGCCGCTGGTGTTGCTGCTGGAAGATTTGCAGTGGACGGAAGAAAGCCTGTCCATGTTGCAAAAAGCCGTGGTGATGTTGGCAGACTTGCCCCGCCTGCTGATGATCGGCACGTATCGCAACGATGAACGCCCGACCCTGCCAGCCGAATTGCCCGGGGCACGTGCGTTACAGTTGGCGCGGCTGGGTGACGCCGCCATGCAAGCCCTTGCCGAGTCGATGTTGGGCGAGGCGGGCAAAAAAGACGCGGTGCTGGCGTTGTTGCGCCGCGAGACGGAAGGCAACGCATTCTTTATGGTCGAGACGGTGCGT
>JALONY010000360.1 GCA_025454715.1 Anaerolineae bacterium | reverse complement strand
CCAGCGGGCGGGGGTGGGATGTGGGTTTGGGCAGACAAGAATTGTTGGGCGTTGTCGCCGGTGGGCGGCACGGCGGCGCACGCGCTGACCAACAGTGCGGTCAGCAACAGGGCGACGAAAGCGAGGCGAGGCATGGGCAAAACATCCTTTCGATGGCGACGAAAATCACTCGACGACGTGATGCCCCATTATAGCCACAATCGGCGTGGGCGTGCCCAACGCCTGCTGGGCGTCTTACATCACCACCGGCAGGTGCACCGTGACGGTCGTGAACACGCCGACCGTGCTGCTGATGTGCATATGCCCGAGGTACATCTCGCACAAGCCTTTGGCCACCGCCAAGCCCATGCCCGCCCCTTGTTGTTCATAAATCAGCCGGTCGAACTGCATGTATGCGCCGATGGTCTTGATTTGCTCTGGGCGCAGGCCACGCCCGTAATCCGTCACCGACATTTCGTAACACCACCGCCCGTTGTGCTCGAGGAGCTGAGTGGTGAGCTTGACCCCGACCCCGGGCTTGCTGAACTTGAAGGCGTTGTCCAGCAGTTCATCGACCATCTTGGTCAGGTCGCTCTCGGCGCAGCACACTTGCGCCTGCTCGCCGTGCTCAATCAGCAAATCGGCGGTGCGGTCATATCTTTGGGCGACGAAAATGGCTTGATGCTCGGTGGTGATGTGCGGGAAGGCGGTGACTTGGGCGCGGTGACGCGCCAGCCGCTCGGGGTCGCGCAGGAGGGCTTGGATGCGGACGTAGGTCAGGTAATTCTCGATCAGGCGGTTGAGGCGGTGCGCCGCCGACTGGATGTGCCCCGACCATTCGCGCACTTCATCGACCGACACGTTGTCGGCCTCGGCGTTGAGCATGTCGCTGAAGCCGATGATGGTGTTCAGGGGGGTGCGGAGCTCATGGGGCAGGGCGGTGATGATGCTCTCGCGCAGTTGGATGAGCTGGGCTTGGGCGACTTGCTCGAACGAGTCGTGTTGCGAGAGGCGGGCGCGCACCGCGTCGATCAGCTCGTCGTTTTCGAACGGCTTGGTCAAGAAGTCGCTGGCGCCCAAGCCCATGCCCTTACGCATCTCGGAGCGCTCGGTCTTGGCCGTCAGGAAAATAAAGGGCAGGGTGCGGGTATCGGTCTGAGCGCGCAACATCTCCAGCACGCCGTAACCGTCCATCTTGGGCATCATGATGTCGCAGATGACCAGATCGGGGTGGAAGTCCGCGGCCACGCGCAGGCCGACCTCGCCGTCCTCGGCCTCGGCCACCTCGTACCCCTCGAGGCGCAGCATGTCGGCAATGTCGTTGCGCAAAGGCGCCACATCTTCGATGACCAAAATTCGCGACATAGTCATTTACCAGCTCTAATCGGTTCTTCCTAGCGATGTATCGACACACGCTATCACATCGGGTGCATCGACACACCCTCATTATAGGGCGAATTACGGTGAGGCTTGTCTTAAGGATACACAGCAAAGGGTGTAGCCCCTCGCCATATCGGCTATACTGTGGGGCATCCTTCATCGGCTCAACGACCCCTATCATGGCAAGGCCGCCCGCATGACCCCCAAACTCCTGCTCGAGCGTTACCGCGTCGGCGACCCCATCGGACAAGGCCGGTTGGGGACGGTCTACCGTGGGCTGGATGTGGCGACCGGCCAAGCGGTCGCCATCAAGCACCTGCGCCCCGACCTGATCGAGCGCGACCCGCACCGCCTCGCACAGTTTGAGCACGAGAGCGCGTTGCTGGGGCAGCTCAACCACCCCAACATCGTCAAGCTGCACGCCAGCTTGCGCGACGGGCAAGACCATTATTTGGTGGTCGAGTTCTTGGAGGGCGGCGACTTGCGCGGAGTCTTGCGCGCCGAGGGGCGTTTGAGCTTGCCGCGGGCGTTGCGCCTCGGCATCGAGGTGGCCGACGCCCTCACCCGTGCCCATCACATCGACATCGTGCACCGCGACGTATCGCCCGCCAACATCATGCTCACCCGCGACGGCGCGCCCAAGCTGACCGATTTCGGCCTGACCCAGCTCGATACGCGCAAGCGCATCACCCGCACCGAGGCCAACCCCGACGCGCCACATTACATGTCGCCCGAGTTGCTCAACGGCGAGTCGCTCGACCCCCGCGCCGACATCTGGTCGCTGGGCATCGTGCTTTATGAGCTGCTGACCGGCCAAACCCCGTTCGCCACCGACTCGCTGGCCGCCACCATCCTGCGAATCGCCAACGCGCCCACCCCCGACCTCGAGGCGCTGGCTCCCGACGCCCCGCCCGCGCTGGTCGATTTGATTTACCGGATGTTGGAGAAAGAGCGCGAGGCGCGCATCTCCTCGGCGCGGCGGGTGGGCGCGGAGCTGGAGCAAATCTTGTACGCCCACGAAAGCGGGCGCAACACCCCGTTGCCGCGCCGCTGGGTGTCGGTGCCGTCCAGCTTCGACACCCCCGCACCGATGGAGGCCGTGACCGCCGCGCACAACCTGCCGCCCCAAGCCACCCCGTTCATCGGGCGCGCCCGCGAATTGGCCGAGGTCACCGCGCTCCTGCGTGACCCATCCATCCGCTTGCTGACGTTGTTGGGCGCGGGCGGCATCGGCAAAACCCGCCTTGCACTGGCCAGCGCCGAGCAGGTGGCCGCCCAATTCGCCGAGGGCGCGTATTTCGTGGCGTTGGCACCCCTCACCACCCCCAGCGCGTTGGTGCAGACGTTGGGGCACACGCTGGGCATGGACTTCACCCAA